>NZ_JACAKI010000035.1:0-16412 GCF_030326445.1 Myroides sp. DF42-4-2 | reverse complement strand
AATGATAAAAAGAAGGTTCCGAAATTCGGAGCCTTTTTGTTTTAACTGCGTTTGCGGCTAAAATTACACATAACGTTATGTATATGAGCTGTGGCGTGTCTCGGCACGAACCTCTCCAAATATAAACTAACTTTGGCAAACCGCAGGATTTTCCAAATAGGCACAGAACGAGCCATAGCTTATATACGGTGTTGTGCGTTCGTAATTATTTTTTTTTGTTCAAGAAATAATCAATTGATATTTATATAGCAATCCTTCTAGTTGAAATGCAGAAAATTTTGCTTTTTTAAGTTTGTTAAATTCAGGGTCAATAGCGAAGTTTTTTGCATTTCTAAAGTCCGCCTTTTCAAGTATAGTATTTAAAAACCTCGTTCCTGTAAGGTCTGTGTCATTAAAAACTGCTGAAGATAAATCCGATTCAGTAAAATCTGCTTCTTTAAGAGAACATTTTACAAAGTGCGTATTCTTTAACTTTGTCCCAAAAAATGTACAATAATCCATAATACAATTCTCAAATCTGAAAGAAAATGCAAAATTGTTGCATCTTGTAAAATCAATTCCAAGAATTTTGCTTCCTATAAAGCTTGCGTTTCTAAAACCCGTTCCTTCTATTTCTGTCATTGAAAAGTTACAGTCCTGAAAAGTGCATTCTTCAAAACTATTTCCTCTCAAGTCACTTTTTACGAAAATGCACGATATAAACTTACATTTAAAAAATTCTCTATTTCTTAATGTTTTTCCAGAATAATCAACATTTTTAAATTCTTTGTTCTCGTGAGTTATTATTTCATTTGTCATTTTTATATTTTTCTAATTTTGAGTGAGTTTTTCTATGACGCACAACATTGTTATTTTACGAAATAAAATAAGGTGTAGTTTCGTAAAATAACACCTATATGCGCATTTCGTAAAATCTGTTACTAATATAATTATTTTTTTGTAAATTAGATACTTAGTAAGTTGTTTTTTGTGGATAGCGAAACAAAATAGGTTCAATTAGATTTATTTAAGTATGGATAGCGAAACAATATTAAAAACTTTACATGACCGATTGCAAGTGCAACGCTATGCCAATAATACGATAAAATCGTATTGTGGTTATGCACAAATATTCTTAGAGTATATGAATAAATATCGTACGCTCAACGAAATACCTATTGCTGAAATAGAGGGTTTTATTAATGAAAAAGTATTTCAAGACAATATTAGTGCATCTTATCAACGCTCTTTAGTTGGGGCAATTAAGAAGATTTATGAGTTGGTCAATAATCAAACGATAGAATTGAATTATTTATATCCTAAACGAAAATCAACCCAACTGCCTACTTTCTTTTCTCAAGAAGAAGTAAGAAAAATATTAAATGCTACAGAAAATTTAAAGCATAAAGCAATTCTTACCACTATTTACAGTTGTGGATTACGCTTAAGTGAGTTAATAAATCTTAAACTAACCGATGTAAAATCCGACAGTAATTTACTGCTAATACAACAAAGCAAAGGGAATAAAGATAGGCTGGTAGCTTTACCTGATAAGTTATTAAGTTTGTTGCGAGAATATTATATTGAATATAAACCCAAAATATTTTTATTCGAAGGAACTAATGATGAGCAATACAGCGAAAGAAGTGTTCAGTTAGTTTTGAAAAAGTCAATGAAAAAAGCCAATATTGCAACAAAAGGCAGTGTGCATACTTTGCGTCATTCGTACGCCACACATTTAATAAAAAGCGGAATTGACATTCGGGTTGTACAAGAATTATTAGGACATAGTGATATTAGAACAACCATGATTTACACTCATATTACAGATATAGATAAGAAATCGACACCAAGTCCATTAGATTTTTTGTAACCTAAAATAAAAAACACCCAACTTTACATTTTTGGGTGTAAAATTGGGTGTTTACGCTTTAACTGACTAATTATCAGTATTTATTGCGGAGAAAGAGGGATTCGAACCCCCGGACCTGTTACAGTCAACAGTTTTCAAGACTGCCGCAATCGACCACTCTGCCATTTCTCCTGTGGTCTGCTTTACTTCCGTATTGCGAGTGCAAATATAACGCGTTTTTTCAATTATACAAAAAAGAAAAAATCTTTTTTTTGATAAATAAAACAACACAAACCTAACTCACTCACAATCGCTTATTTAATACATCACGTAATCTGAAATTTCTAAACCATAGCCTATCATTCCCACACGCTTTTCTGGTTCTGAATTCGTCATTAAGCGAATATTAGTAATACCTAAATCGTGTAATATCTGTGCACCAATACCAAAGTCTTTCTCATCTCCTGGTAATTTAGGTGTATCCATATCTAATTTTCCCCCTAAGTGCTCTTTAATGAAATTCAATCGACGCAATAAACTAATATTTTGTGCATCTTGATTAATGAATAAAATAGCTCCTTTTCCTTCTTCATTTATTTTATTAAATGCAGCTTCAATACGCACATCTAATTTTCCACTTAACGCATCTAAGATATCATTACTGCCAATCATCGAATTAATACGCGTTAAAACCGCATCCTCTTCTTGCCACTCTCCTCTTGTTAAGGCGATGTGAATCTGTTTATTTGTAATTTGTTGGTATGCGCGCAAACGGAATGTTCCAAAACGAGTTTCAATTTCAAAATCTTCTTTTTTGTCGATCAAGCTATCGTGTTTCATGCGGTAAGCAACCAAGGCTTCAATAGAGATGATTTTTAAATCCCATTTCTTCGCTACTTCAACTAATTGGGGTAAACGAGCCATCGTACCGTCCTCATTTAAGATCTCTACTAAGATACCCGCAGATTTAAATCCAGCTAAACGAGCTAAATCTACCGCTGCTTCAGTATGTCCTGTACGACGCAATACTCCGCCTTGTTTTGCAATCAAAGGAAAAATATGTCCTGGGCGCCCTAAATCTTCTGGCTTTGTAGTTTCATCAACTAAAGACAAAATCGTCTTTGCTCTATCTTGAACAGAAATTCCCGTTGTACAGCCGTTTCCTATCAAATCTACAGAAACCGTAAATGCCGTTTGGTGCAATACTGTATTGTTTTGAACCATGGGTTTTAAATCTAACTCTTTACAGCGCTTCTCATTTAATGGTGCACAAATTAATCCGCGTCCATGCGTTGCCATAAAGTTGATCATCTCCGGAGTGGCCATCTCCGCTGCTGCTATAAAATCTCCTTCATTCTCACGATCTTCGTCATCCACGACAATAATAACTTTTCCTGCTTTAATATCTTCTATAGCTTCTTCTATCGTATGTAGCTGAATGTGATTCGTTGACATAATTAAGTGTTTTTTTGTGTGTTATTCTATGGTTTGTTTTTCTTCTGTATCTACTTTTTTAGTAAATTTCTTTTTTACGAAATCACCCAGGGTATAGAAAAACCCTAAAAAGTTAACCTCTCCATTATCTCTGGTTGCTTTTAGTGTAAGGAAAATAGCCAAAGGCGTTAAGATCAATGCACCTGCCCAAGCACCTAAAATCGGTTGTATTCCATCTTCTTGTGCCAATTTCTTACCAAAAGTATTCACAAAGTGATAGATAATGAAAATAATTACTGCAAAAACAATCGGCAATCCTAAGCCTCCCTTTCGAATGATAGCACCTAAAGGTGCACCAATGAAATACATCAAAAAGCAAGAGTAGGCAATAACAAATTTGTCGTAAAGCGCCAAATAGTGATCGTTAATCTTCTTAATCTGTGCTAGACTAGACGTATCATTGCTTTCGGTAGTAAACAAAATATTGTTGGTATAGTCAATGGCTGATTGCACAATACGTCCTTGTGCATGGGTTGAAAAAGACGCTAAGTAGTCGCCTTGCATATCAATAACCTTCTCTTTTACAACTAAACTATCTTTTGCCCCATCTTTTACTTGACCTTTTTTTCGAGTATTGTAGCTATATGGATTGTAAATATCACTATAACGCACCATCAGGTTGTCTATATTTGAACTTTTATCTTTCACTAAAGAAGATTCCAAAGAATCAATCGTATACGACAATTCTTTGATGTTCAACATATGATACGTATTTTTAATCTCTTCGCGTTGTGTCCCATCATCTTGTAGCGCATTCAAATCAATATTCATCGTATACTTCTCAAAAGCTACTTTAACAAAGGGTTTTTTTCGAATTTGTGCGCTTGTTTTCGGCACAATATCTTCATAGTAATTGCCGTCAAATAGGTGTAAATTCAAGATATTCGTTTCGTTGTCCGAGGCTAATTCTCCATCTACGGAACGAATTACAGCTTTATTGTCATAACCCGATTGAGACTTAATATGCATAGTCACATTCTCTAGGTACTGCCCTTTCTCTCCGGTTTTCTTATCTACTTTAATATTAATCGACCCTACATCGTTAAATTGACCTGCAGCAATTGCCATAGCGGGTTTAGTTTGTAGAATTTCTTTTCTCATGTTGATAAAACGATATTCCGCCTTAGGAATAACGTCATTAGCAAACCAAAACGATACAAATGCCAATACCGCAATGAAGATAGATAACGGTTGCATCGCGCGTTTTAAGGAAATACCCGACGCTTTCATTGCCGCAAATTCATAGTGCTCAGCAAAATTACCAAAGGTCATAATCGACGCTAACAACACCGATAAAGGCAACACCAATGGGATCATCTTAGGGGAATAAAACAGCAAAAACTGAACAATGATAAAAAAGTCCAAGTCTTTACCCGCTAATTCAGTGATAAACAGCCAGATTCCTTGTAAAATAAAAATAAAATAGAGAATGATGAACACTGTAAACAGCGTTGACATAAAAGTGGTTAGTATATAGCGATCAAGTATTTTCACGTAGCGTAATTAATCTATGTTATTGATGTAATAATTTGGATAATCTGCGCTCGTAAAGGTAAAGTGATTTTTCGACAAACTTTGATTTGTTTTAAAAGATTTAACCGTTAACACAGACTTCGATCCATTTTTGTTTACTTGAATTTTGTTATAGATCTGCTTTGTCGCGTGATCTACCCCTACCAAAACCTCTTTGATTCCAGATTTTTTATCGGTTGGAATAAGCTTAATGTATTGAATTTCTCTGCCTTTTATATTTTGAGCAATATCCCATTGCAAATCATAACCCGTTTTATAAAACGATAAAAATTGCAAAGGTAAAGCATTGTCAATCTTATTGGGATCGTATTTAGAAACTGTTACCTCCTGATCCTCATCGCTAATTGTATAAATCTTCTTTCCGTCAAAAATACGCGTCATATCCATAAAAGACAGACGATACAGGTTTTGCTTTAGGTCAATATGTCCTTCCGTCTCTTGATTGATATCTCCAGTTTTTCCGTCGATCTGCGAGTAGTGAAAATCGATAGAAATAGACGTATAACTCCCTATTTTTTTATTTACTTCATCCAAATAGTTTTTAGCGCGTTGACTACTTTGTCCGTAGGTCACCATCGCACTACAAGTCAATAAAAGCAATACTATTTTTTTCATGTGTAAGTCTCGTTTGTTAATTAAATAAATCTTTTTGTTCTTCTTCAAAGAAGCGATCTAGCGCTATGATATCCGGAATCAATACACTGCGGGCTTTACTACCTTCAAAAGGACCAACTATTCCCGCTGCTTCCAATTGATCGATAATTCTACCTGCACGATTGTATCCCAATTTTAATTTGCGCTGCAATAAAGAAGCAGACCCTTGTTGGGCATTGACAATAACAACAGCAGCTTCTCTAAACAACGCATCCCTTTCGCTAATATCCATGTCGAAATCTGTACCACTACCTTCTTCACCCACATATTCAGGAAGCAAATAAGCATCGGGATAGGCTTTCTGCCCTCCGATATATTCCGTAATCTTCTCTACTTCTGGTGTATCGACAAAAGCACATTGTACGCGAACTAAATCGTTCCCTTGTGTGTAAAGTAAATCCCCTCTACCGATCAGCTGATCCGCTCCTTGTTGATCCAAAATAGTACGTGAATCAATTTTTGAGGTCACGCGAAAGGCAATTCTCGCAGGAAAGTTGGCTTTAATAATCCCTGTAATAACGTTTACTGATGGACGTTGTGTTGCAATGATCAAGTGAATTCCAATCGCTCGAGCCAGCTGCGCTAAACGGGCAATTGGCGTTTCAACATCCTTTCCTGCCGTCATAATTAAATCGGCAAACTCGTCAATTACCAATACGATATAAGGCAAATAGCGATGCCCATTTTCGGGATTTAAACGACGTTGTTTGAATTTTTCATTGTATTCTTTAATATTGCGGACCATGGCATCTTTTAGCAAACTATAGCGATTGTCCATCTCAATACAAAGCGAATTTAAAGTATTGATAACTTTCGTATTATCCGTAATAATAGCCTCTTCAGAATCCGGTAATTTCGCCAAGTAATGACGTTCAATTTTATTGAATAAGGTCAACTCCACTTTCTTCGGATCCACTAATACAAATTTCACTTCAGCCGGGTGTTTCTTGTACAACAAAGAGGCCAACAACGCGTTCAATCCAACAGATTTTCCTTGTCCCGTTGCCCCTGCCATCAATAAATGGGGCATTTTAGCCAAATCCACAACAAAAGTTTCGTTGGATATGGTCTTTCCAAGTGCAACTGGCAATTCCATTTCTGCACTTTGGAACTTTGGCGATGCTATTACACTGCGCATCGACACTATGGACGGATTTGTATTTGGAACCTCAATTCCAATGGTTCCTCTTCCTGGAATAGGCGCAATAATACGAATCCCTAATGCCGCTAATGACAAAGCAATATCATCTTCTAAATTCTTAATCTTTGAGATGCGTACCCCCGCCTCTGGAACAATTTCGTATAGCGTCACCGTAGGGCCCACAGTTGCTTTAATCTGAGCAATATCGATTTTATAATTTCGCAGGGTCTCTACAATATTATTTTTATTTTCTTCTAATTCTTCTTGGTTAATGGTAATACTACCCGTACCATAATCTTTTAATAAATCAATAGATGGAAACTGATAGTTTGACAATTCCAATGTCGGATCAAACTCTCCAAAATCTTGCACTAATTGAGCAGCTAAATTTTCCTCTACCGTTCCTTCGTCTTTGATCTCCTCAATAACAAACGCTTCAGAAGCCCCTTTGCCTACTTCTATTTCAGCAGCTGTTTCCTCCTTTTTCGGGTGTAAATTCAATTCGGAACTATGCCCTATAGTAGGTTTTATACTCTTGTGATCGATGTTAAATGCCGTGTTCTGTATCTCTTCTTTTTCTGGAACAAGTTCCTCTTTTTCTGAGGGTAAAATCATGCTGTAATCTTCTTCCTGCTCTTCCTGCATGGGCGCACTAACAACAGCCTCTTTACCTGTTTCTTTTACAACAGGTGTATCCTGATCAAACCTAGCGTCGTCCAATTTCGTTTTGGCAGAAAAGGAAGAAAATTTTTCAGGCAATGATGATATAAAGTCTCTAATCTTTGTTGGCGATAACTTATAGCGAAACAAGAGAAAAACAAGTGTAACAAAACTAATGAGTAAAATAGTCCCTGCTGTACCTAAGTAATCTGTCAAATACAAATTAATTTCATAGCCGACCGTTCCTCCTAGCAATGGATTTTGTTGCCAAAAGAAACCTAGAAAACTACCCAATAAAATCATTGAAGTTAAATCCCAAAAAACAACCTTTTTTATTCGGCGAGATGCAATGCCGAAGAAAGCATATACTCCACTGTGAATTAATAGCTTAGCAAAAAAGAAAGAAGCCAATCCAAATCCTTGATAAATGAAAACATGCCCCAAATAGGCTCCTAATTTCCCCAACCAATTGTGAACCTCTACTTCTCGATCTCCAATTTCTGCCAAATTACTCTGATCTTCGATGCCAGAAAGAAAATAGGATACAAAACTCAGGGTAAGGGATATACCAATAATAATCAATAAGATAGAAAATAAAAAACGCGAATTCTTTAAGATGGTTGTATCGTATTTCTTAGTTTCCATAGGGGATTTTTTCTTCTTTGTCGATTTACTTTCTCTTTCCATTTATTCGTTGCAATTGATAAAATAAGCGTTCTTTCTCTAGCTAATGTAATAAAGTAAAAGATATTTTTAAAAAAAGCCGTGTATTGGACTATCAAACAAACAACTTTTAGTAAAAATATCTTCTCTTACTAGATTACCTTATTTGCCTAGAGTGCGGCTAAAGCTAATTCATAATTCGGTTCGTTCGCAGTTTCTGCTACTTGTTCTGTATATACAACTGAACCGTTTTCGTCAATTACTGCAATTGCACGGGATAACAATCCCTCTAATGGCCCGTCTGTAAAAGTCAACCCATATGCTTTTCCAAAAGCTCCGGTTCTGAAGTCAGACAACATTACTACATTTTCAATTCCTTCAGCACCACAAAAACGAGTCTGCGCAAAAGGTAAATCTTTAGAAATACACAATACAACGGTGTTTTCTAATTGTGCTGCTTTTTGATTGAACGTGCGAACAGATGTAGCACAAGTAGGCGTGTCTACACTTGGAAAAATATTCAAAACGATTCTCTTTCCTGCGAAATCACTTAATTTTTTTACTGCTAAATCAGTTCCTACTAACTCAAACCCTGGAGCTACTGTGTTGATACTTGGTAAATCTCCAATCGTGTGAAATGGATTATTTTTTAATGTTACTGTTGCCATACCTTTCTTTTTTTATTCAAACAAAAATACGAAAAATTGCCTAAGTTTTACGCTTAAATCTTGCGAAGTCTTATCGCAAAACACAAGAATACCACCTCTTCCTTTAACGTGGTTCTACACTGTTCAACTTCATTTCTTAACACTCGTTAATTTATATACCTTTAACTTCTAAGTTGCATTTTATAAACAACCTTTTCTTAATTTTGAGAGAAACATATAAAAAACTACCTATGAAAACAATGCAAGCTGCACGTTGGTATGCTGCCAAAGACATACGCGTGGAAGAAATCGTCATCCCACAACCCAAAAAAGGACAAGTTAAGATTGCCGTACAATTTGCTGGTATTTGCGGATCCGATCTACACGAGTATAACCACGGTCCCCAATTGATTCCCATGGACGCGCCATACCCTCTTAATGGACACCAAGGCGTAACGACATTAGGTCATGAATTTTCAGGTATCATTGAAGAAGTAGGGGAAGGCGTAACTCACCTGAAAAAAGGCGATCGCGTCGTAGTAGAACCCATTTATAAAAATTTCGACAGTCCTTTTACAACAGCAGGTCAATACAATTTGGGAGAACATCTTGGTTTTATTGGATTAGCAGGTGATGGAGGTTTTGCTCATTACGTAGTTGTGGAAGACTATATGGTTCATCAAATGCCGGAATCCATGACTTTTGAACAAGGTGCTATGGTTGAACCTGCAGCAGTAGCCGTATATGCAGTCATGCAAAGTGGAGTTCAACTTGGAGAAACAGTATTCATCTCAGGCGCAGGTCCTATCGGACTACTGTGTACACAAGCAGCTTTAGCCGCTGGTGCAAGCACTGTTATCGTTACAGACGTCGCTGAAAAACGCTTGGAAAAAGCAAAAGAAATTGGAGCAACACACGTATTCAACGCCACGGATCCCGATTTACACCAAAAGATAAAAGCGGTTACGGATCATTTAGGACCTCACGTATTTTTAGATTGCGCAGGCGTTCAAGCGTCTTTTGACACTGGATTAAACCTAGTTAGAAACGGTGGAACAGCAGTACTCGTTGCCCTATTCGGCAAACCTGTACAACATGACGCTTTACAACAAGTATTGCGCGAAATTACAGTTAAAGGCGTTATCGCATACCGAAATATCTTCCCCCAAACCATGAAGTTAATCAACAGTGGACGCATGCCTGTAGAAAAGCTGATCACCAGCAAAATCAAACTAGAAAATATTGTAGATCAAGGATTTGAAGCTTTAATAAAAAACCCTTCTCAAGTAAAAATCCTCATTGATATTGCAAAATAACAACTGTTAATCCAGTGGATTGACACCAAAAAAAGACTTGGGAAAATCCAAGTCTTTTTTTATTTTACCCCCTCACCTCCAATTATCGTTTTCAACAACAATACCGCTTGTTCCAACTCCTGTTCATTCATCGAAGCAAAGCCAAAACGAAAAGCGTTTAGCTCGGTATCTACACGTTTAATAGCAAGTTGTGGATGTGTCATTAATTGCTCAATAACATACGGTTTTTTCAAGGTTAACCAAATAGCCATACCTCCCGAAGGCAAAGTATAATCCACAGAAGAAGCTAGATGCAAACGCAACAGCTCATCTAAATAATCCCGGCGCGAAAAATAACACTTCTTCGCTTTTTTAATATGTCGTTTTAATTCCCCTTGTCGAATTAATTCAGCTAAAGCATTTTGCATATAGCCATCAACCCCAACGTCAATTAGTTTCCGCAAGGCTACACCTTGTTCAATAAAATTAAATGGAGCCACCATAAATCCAATGCGTATAGAGGGATCTAACAATTTAGAAAATGATCCTATATAAATAACATGTCCCCTATGCTGGCTACTTGCTAAAGGCAAATAAGGAGAAGACGCATAGTGATAATCGTAGTCGTAATCATCTTCTATGATGGCAAATCCGTACTGCTGAGACAATTTTAATAAAGCCATACGACGCTCAATGCTCAGCGTAACAGTTGTTGGATAGTGGTGATGTGGAATCACGTAGATCGCCTTTATGGGCTTACTTTGGCAGATTGACTCTACTTCTGATACCACCAAACCATTATCATCCACATTCACTTCAAGCACAGTTGCCCCTGTTTGTTCAAACACTTTAGTCGCCATATCGTAATTCGGCCGCCCTACTACAATACATTCGCCAGGTTCCAACAATAATTGAGCCGCCAAATAAATACTCATTTGCGCTCCATGCGTGATTAAAATATGCTCTTTTTCTATGTTTAATCCTCGAGTTTCTGACAGATAGGAAGCCAATATTTCCCTCAATTTCAAACTGCCTTGGGCCGTACCAAATGTAGCATTGCGTATACTGTGTTTCTTAGACGTATACGAACGGTAGATTTTGAGTAAATCGTCAATGGGGGAAAGTCGTACATCGGGAAATCCATCATCGAGAATGATAGAAGGCAGCCTAGCTATTTCTTTAATTTTAGGAGAAGTAATTTGTTTAAACGCCGGCTGAAAAGCAGTGGTATACGAGGATTCATTGGCTGACTCCTCAGACCATTTTTTCGGTTTTAACTGGGGAATTTTAGCTGAAACTGCCACGTATTTTCGCGGTACAGAAACCACCCAATCTTGCGCCTCCAACTCTTCATAAGCTGCAACAATCGTCTTGCGGTGAACCTCAAGTAACTTCGCTAAATCACGCGTACTGGGCAAATGTGTATTTGCTTTGATTACCCCTTGACTAATTGCATTGATAAAAGAAATGGCAATCTGTCTGTAAATGGGAATCTTACTCTTGCGGTCAATCGATATTATTCTCTCAAATGGCATCATAGTGGACTACTAATTATAACATATCTGGACCACAAAGATAGTCCTAATAGCCCATACTTTTGTTGCGTAAAAGAAAAATTAAAGATGAATTACACAATTAAAAAAGCAAGTTTAGAAGATTTAGAAGAAGCAGCAACTCTTTTTAATCTTTACCGTATCTTTTATCGTCAAGAATCAGATTTACAAGGAAGTACAAATTTCATCAAAGAGCGACTTCTCCATGGTGAATCCGATATTTTCTTGGCTATTTACGATAACAAAGCAGTTGGTTTCGTACAGTTGTACAAGCTTTTTCACTACATTAAGCTACAAAAACAATGGTTGTTAAGCGATCTATTTGTACACCCAGACTACAGAGGAAAAGGGTTGTCAGTAGCTTTGATTGACCGCAGCAAAAAATGGTGTGAAGAAACAGGTGCTTGTGGCTTAATGCTAGAAACCGAAAAATCGAACATCATTGGTAATAATCTCTATCCGAAATGTGATTTTCAATACGATGGAGTGCATAACTACTATAATTGGTGGAAATAAGTCTAGTTTGTTGGCGAAGTCTCGGCTTCGCCAATTTTGTTTTTTGTTTAATTTTATTCCTATGTCACACATTCAAGAAAACTTAACGCTCATTCTACAACGCATAGAACGAGCCTGCATCGCCAACAATAGAGATCCCAAAGAGGTCAAACTACTTTTGGCTACCAAGACAGTGCCTGCAGCCCGAATTCGAATAGCCCTCCAAGCTGGTCAAACCTTACTAGGCGAAAACAAAGTACAAGAAATAAAAGAAAAATACGATGAGTTACTAGATCTCCATCCGACCAATCACTTCATTGGTCACCTACAAACTAACAAAATCAAGGATATACTCAAATACAACATTACGTGTATTCACTCTGTGGATCGCTTGGACCTAGCCACCAAATTACACCAGCGATTAGCCTTAGAAAATAAAACCATGGACATCCTCATTCAAGTGAACACTTCCAATGAAGATAGCAAATTTGGAGTAGCACCAGCATACGCTCTTGAACTCATTCAAGAGGTAGCTAAATTAAATACTTTACACATAAAAGGACTAATGACAATCGGATTGTTTAGCGCAGATGAAATAAAGATTCGCGCCTGTTTTAAAATACTAAAAGACGTTCAAGAACAAGCTAAACAACTCCACTTACACAACGTGGAAATGAATGAACTATCCATGGGTATGAGTGGAGATCTAGAAATTGCCGTGGCAGAAGGAGCAACAATCGTCAGAGTAGGAACCGCCATCTTTGGCGAACGAATCTATCCTGATAGCTACTATTGGAACGAAAACAAATAAAATTTACCGCTTTCTTCTGCTCAAAAAATTGTATTTTTAATACTATATTAAAGATTCAAGCTATGATAAGAAAAAACCTCTATGCTACAGTAGCCCTAATTGCCCTATGCACAATGTCGATAACAACAAACGCACAAAGCCAAAGTTTTGGACAAAAAATAGGTGAATTACTCTATGAAATGACCACAAAAAATCCAGATACACTAAAAATACAAAACCTTCTCAAAACGATGGATATCGACGACAAGGAAGTAAAAATAGGCAACTTATCCTATAGTATTTTTGATGGTTTTGACGGTGATCGCATGTATTATATCCCCTTCACTAAAGCTGATGAGAGTCGTTTTACAGTGGAACAATTAAAAAGAGATGATCAATTGTATTTTGGTGTGCAATTCTTACTCTCAAGCACCTATACGCTAAACAGTCAAAACCAAGTGAATTATAGCAATCCTACCTATGCCTATAACGTCAATTTGGACGAAGTAAGCCAATATTGTACAACACCAATGAAGTATAAAAACGGAAGTGGAAACAACCCAGAATCCCCTTTACTTAGTTGCATTTATACAAACCCAGACAGCAAAAAACGCATGATGTACTGGGTGGTATTTGAACAACCTACAGGTAATCAAAAGGGAAATACAATCAAAGAAATCAAATTCCAAAGCATAGAACTTTGGCAAAAGTAATACATCTAAAAAACAAAGCGGGTGCTCCATTGGAACACCCGCTTTCTTCTATATTTTCTAAAACACAACGGTTTGATCTAAAGAAGCAAAAACCGAGTTTTGTGACTTGAATTCTGGTACAATTCGCTTTAGTTCAGTAACTAGATACATCATATCGTCTTTGGATTCTTCATTTAATACACTTTGGCATAGTGCTTCAATAATTTGTTTTGCTTCACCCAAATCCTGATTTCGCACCTGTGCAATCATAATTTTTTCATGGTGTGTCTTGACCGTGTTTTCATCATTGGCTAACAACTCTTCAAAAATCTTTTCTCCTGGACGCAATCCTGTAATCTTAATATCGATATCATCGGGATATACGAACCCACTCAACCGAATCATACGCTTTGCTAAATCCATAATCTTCATAGATTTTCCCATATCGAAGACAAAAATTTCACCACCTTTACCCATGATTGATGCTTCTAATACCAATTGACAAGCTTCTGGAATAGTCATGAAATATCGCGTAATATCAGGATGGGTAACCGTTAAAGGTCCGCCAGCATCCAATTGTCTTTTGAATAAAGGAATAACAGATCCATTAGATCCTAAAACATTTCCAAAACGGGTGACAATAAAATTAGTTTTACCTTTCCCCTTTAAACTAGAAACATAGATTTCTGCTGCTCGTTTGGTTGCCCCCATAACGTTGGTGGGATTCACCGCTTTATCGGTTGATACCATTACAAATTTTTGTACATCAAAGGCAACGGCTAAATCAGCCATATGTTTCGTGCCTTTGACATTAGTGCAAATAGCCTCATAAGGATAGGTTTCCATCAAAGGAACATGTTTGTATGCAGCAGCGTGATAAACTAAATTTGGTCTATAACGATCGAAAATTGCACGCATATTCGATTCTTCTCGAATATTACCCACTACATAAACTATGCGATCTAGATGTGGAGAAACCATGGCCTGTTGAACATCGTAGAGCGGAGATTCCGCATGATCAATCAAGATCAACAATTTAAAATCAAACAAGGCAACTTGTCTGGCAATTTCGCTTCCAATTGAACCCGCTGCTCCTGTAATCATAACCACCTTACCTTGGATTTCATTTGCTATAATAGGATTATCCAAATTGATCGCCTTGCGCCCTAACAAATCGTCAATACGCAATTCTTTAATTTGCTTATTCGTATACTTCCCATTTAACCAATCCGTAGCAGGAGGAATAATCTTAATTTTAACTGGTAACTCTACTAAGTGTTCCGCAATTTCATTTAAGCGTTCCCGTTGGATATTCTGAATAGATATAATGATATCGTCAATTCGATGATGTTGTACAAAAGCTGTACTGAGTTCTTTACTTCCAAAAATGCGGTAACCTGCGATTCGTTGGCCCACTTTTTTCTCGTTGTCATCGACAAAACCTACTATTTGTGTACGTACTTTAGTATCTCCAGCAAGAGCATTGAGAGTAATTAAACCTGAATCCCCTGCACCATAGATCAACACCCGTTTTTCATTGCGTACATCTAAAATATAGCTGCGATAAAACTGACTATAAAATAAACGAGCACATACCAACATAGCCACAGAGAGCAGCATATGCATAACAATAAAGGAATAGGATTGTCTAACAAAATCATCCATCTGTTCACCAGAGAGAACACCATTGCGCTGCAATGCAGCAGGAATAGTGATCAGGACACTCGCCAAAAGACAAGTGATAAAAACTAATTCGATGTCTTTAATTGATGTCTGACGAATTAAGCTTCGATAGGGTTTGACTAACCAAAAGCTAAAGATATAAGAACCTAAAACAATTGGTAGTTTAAAATATAATAACTCTACTTCATAAGTACCATAAAAATTACTCAGGAATAGTAAAGAAATAAAATAAGTAAAGAGAATGATCAGGATATCGATGAAGAATATAATTCCACGGGGAATATCTCTTTTCAATCTACTTTTTAAACGATCAATCATAGCAATATAATTGGATAGTATTTTCTTTTTTTTCAAAGATAATACATTTTCCACATTATTTAGCTAAAAAAAACTCAGATCACTCTATATCTAAGAGTAATTTAAGAAAATTTGCCAAAAAACAATCAAATATTCAAAAATATTAATATTTAAAATAAAATTAACTAGGAATACTCGAAATGAGAACAATATTAAATGATAAATTTTATGATTCGCTTCCCGTATAAGTCCAATTGAACAATAATCCATAAAAGATGAAAATCAGTACTATAATTCGTTATCTCTGTTCGATATTAATCCTTTTTTTATATAAATAGTTTGGATTTAGATAAATTATAATTGCTAATACTCCAATTTAATAAGACCAATTGCGATGGTTGTAAGATCAAACGTATAAAGCAGTATGAGCTAGAGTAGCTGTTTGATATGGGGTTTGTAGTTGTTCTATATCTCACCTAGTTTATAATGGTTTTGGAGTTCGATGAATCTACGATTTGTTTTTTGCGCGGTTTGTTCTTTGCGCGGTTTGCACGGTTTGTTTAGTTTCTTCATTTGTAAGATAATTGTGGTTTACAACAAGCATAGAACGAAGAGCAAAGAGCGACGAGCAAAGAGCAAAGAAATCTGTGCGGTTTATCTCACCTAGTTTATATTTGTTTTGGTGTTCGATGAATCTACGCTATGCTACGATTTGTGCGGTTTGTTTAGTTTCTTCATTTGTAAGATAATTGTGCTTTACAACGAGCATCGAACGACGAGCATCGAACGACGAGCATCGAACGACGAGCATCGAACGACGAGCAAAGAGCGACGAGCAAAGAGCGACGAGCGAAGAGCGACGAACAAAGAGCGACGAAATCTGTGTTGATTATTCTCATCTTTACCATTCACTATAAACCAAAAAAAAAGCCTGACTACTTGCGTAATCAGGCTTTCAAAAGAAGGGCGACGACATACTCTCCC
>NZ_JACAKI010000034.1:0-16998 GCF_030326445.1 Myroides sp. DF42-4-2 | reverse complement strand
TTCTCTAACTTTAAATACAATACCATCCATCCATACGATTAAATAAACAGGCTCTAATGGGCGATTTTGCCAAGCTACAATATCAGAAGTTATAGCATCAGTTATACGAGAAATGGTCGATTGAGAAACGTCAAAATTATAAACTTCTCTGATTTGTTCTTCAATATCAGAAACGGACATTCCTTTGGCATAAAGTGACACAATAACGTTTTCCAAGCCTTCTACCATGCTTTTTCGCTTGGGGATAATCATAGGGTTAAAACTAGCATCACGATCCCTAGGAACCTTTATTTCTTCTTCGCCGTAACTGGTCTTTATCTTTTTGCTAGAATAACCATTACGTGTATTATCTCCCTTTCTTGAATCATGCTTATCGTAATCTAGGTGAGCATCTAGCTCGCCTTCTAGCATTTTTTCAATTCCTCGCTTTTGTAAGTCTTTTAGGAAGTTTTGAAGGTCATCCCCAGTTTTAAACTGTTTGAAAAACTCATCCGGAAATAGGTCTTTTGTTTCCATAACTATGTAAATATTAAATATATAAAAAAATTCTGCTCAGTTTTAACCCAAGCAGAATTTTATACTTACACAGTTTTTGGTACAGTGTCTAGAAAAAGCTAGAGTATATATAATTTTGTATTCTAGCTTTTTTGCTTCTTGTATTCTGGTAATTAATACTCTTTTCTCTTTACCAATTTTGCAACCTTCGGGAGAAAAACGAGTGGTCTTTGTTCCTGTTCAAATTTTTCAATTTGTAAGGACAAAGACACATCTCGATCATTTAAAGTTTACTTTGCTGTGGATAATAGCGCATGAATTTATTGTTCCACACTCAAAAAAGAGTTATCTCCCAGTTCTTTTTTAGTAAGTAAATATATCGTACTACAGAAGATGTCTAGTTCTTTAATATCTTCTAAAGAACAATTTATTATGTGTCCATTTGATTGAGGATAAGATCTAACAAAACTGTTATTATTAAATAGAAATTTTCTGATAACAAACATATTGTCTATATCTGTATAATCGAACCGTAATATCCAGTCAGGGCTTTTGTACTGCACACGTCCTAAATTATGTATTTTTCCATGTTATGAAACTTTACTGAAGCTACATTTAAAAACAAATTATTAAATATTAAATAATGTAGATATCTATTAATTTTTTATTTTCAAAGAAAAGCTTACACTTGTTGTCTATAATTAAATGATCATCAAAAACACTTTGTTTTATTTCTATCTTGTTTTTTTCTATTTCTTCCTTGATTTCTTCAAAGAATAATGGCTCAAACAAATATCCCATTTCAGGAATAAATTCGGAAAGTTCAAAGTGGATAAGGACGATTTTATTGTCTTTGTCTATTGTAAATTCAACATTAAGAAATTTTATTAATATAAAATCTTTATCATAAATACATTTATACTTTTTATTTTTAAGGTACTTAATTATTTTTTCTTTTTCATCTCCTATTGTTATACTTTCAAATGCCTTTGAATTAATAAAGTCCATAAAATCAGTTTTACTAATTTTTCTTATTACACTCATATTTTATTTGTATTTTTTCTTTATGTTCTTTTCAATAAAATGAAACTCTGCAGATCTTCCTTTTGCTTTATCTCCCATTTTTCCTTGTCCATGAGCTTCAATGACAGTCTCTTTAGCTATAATTGCATTATCTAATATATGTTGACGCCACTTTGAATCAGTGTCAAATTTAGATTGAGCATCTTTAATTGCATTGTTTATTTTATCCACTTCTTTTGTACTTAAATTCTTTGTACTAAACACTGATTTAAAGGAAATATCGCCATCTACATTAGGTTTTATACTCAATTCTATATTATCTTTTCCATAAAAATGTAACCCTTTTGATACGATATCTGGCTGACTGGGAGAATGTATTTGATATTGGTTTGCCAACCCAAATACATCCACCTGACCATTACTATCCCACACATACGCGTACATAGTAGGATTATTCCCAGCAAGTCCTATTGGGTCTTTAGATATATATAATCCACTATTAGAATCATAATACCTAAAACGGTTATAGTAAAGTCCATTTAGCTCAATGTCTTCATACTGGCCTAACTGACGGAAAGGAATAAACTGCCTATCACCCTCTAAGTTCCTTAATCTACCATAGATGTCATAGTCTGTACTCCATACCTTAGTCCCACGCTCATCAAATGCTTGTATCGAATACCAACAAAAACATAAAAAAAGGTGAGATCATTATTTCTCAAAAAAACAAAAGAGTTAGTTGTCAACAAACTAACTCTTTTGTTTTATCTAATAAATGTTTGCAAAGAATTCAATTAAGGCTATCTAGCCATTTATTAAAAAACGCATCTTGTTCTTCTAACGTTACTATTTTAGAAACATCCATCTCTTTTTCAAAAATATTAACTTTATCTTTTTGAAAATTAATCTCATTCCCTAATCTCAATTTTACTGTAAACATTGTACTTTTAAGAGCCTTTACCATACTATATTGTAAACTACATCCTTTTATAAGCATTCTTATATTTTTTGCTTCTAAATTTTTAACAAGTTTACAAAAAGCTTCATAAGTTCTAATATCACTTACTTCAATTTCATTTATATCATCAATATATTTTATATGTAGTACCTTAAAACTACCTATATATTGAAATGTTGTATTATCCTTATATTCAATTATTGAAGGATTCTCTTCTTCTTCTTCCCAAACAAATATTTTTGCAGGCTTTTTTTTATCAAAATATAAACATTCTATTATGTACTCTTGCATATTAATTTTATAGTTTAAATTAGTAATAGTTCCATTTAATATTATCAACATCAGTAATGTTTTTAGCATGTGTCGTCCCTTTTATATCTTCATTTAAAATTCTATTTATTACCGCAAATTCGTTTTCTTTAGGAAATGGACTATCTGCTCCCAAAGTTTTGTTCACATCTATCCCCTTTGCATCATCGATCTCAATTTTATAGATATATCCTTCAGAATTATAATAATTTCTACCAAAATCTCTTGCACTTTCCAAAGAATAAGAAGTGGATATAAATTGTGATTTAGTATTATGTTTAGCATAATCTAATAAATCAACATCTGCACCTGGTTTGAAAGCCTGAAATCCTCCACCACTTTTTATAACATCTGGAGATCTTGTATCAAATCTATAAACAGTTATAATCTCCAACCCAAATACATCCACCTGCCCATTACTATCCCATACATACGCATACATAGTAGGGTTGTTTCCAGATAGACCTATCGGATCCTTAGATATGTATAGTCCTGTCGTAGAATCCTAATACCTAAATCTATTATAGTACAGACCTCTTAATTCTATATCCTCATACTGACCTTGCCATCTAAATGGACAATCTGTCTTAGAACCAAGTTTTAACTGCGGTCTACCATAAATATCTAATGTACAATCCCATACTAGAACACCTCGATCATCATACATCTGAGTAGGTATGCCTAAGTAATCTGAGATAACACTATACCTCCTACCATCCACTATCTTCGCGATAGGAGTATAGTTATAAAAAAACACCCTAATAATAAACTATTAAGGTGCTACTTAAAATCATTTCATTTTTCTATTAAGTAAAAAAGAGTCTAAAAACTCAATTAATTCTTCTTGAGTATCTAAATAAACCTCTTTACTAATAATAACTTCCTTATATAGTTCATAATTAATTCCATAATAATCATCTATTGCTTCTCCATAATAAACATAAAAAGGTTTTTCTTTAGCATTATAATAAACCACTTCAATAAATAAATTAGTTCTTGTTGCAGAAAAGAGTAATTCTTCTTTTTTATATTCACTTATATTCCATACAAGATTATTATGATTAATCTTCCATCCTCCAATTGCTAAAGGCACTAAATCACGATTAAAAGGATTGAGTTCTTTCGATATTAATTCATTAAAAGCATTTATATCATGATTTGTCCTAACAAAAACTCTAGCATCATCATCAGAATTAAATTCCCAAATTCCCTTTATTCTACTTAATTTATAAACACTTAGCATATAACCTACATTTTCATTTTCATAAGTCATTTCAAATGTAATTCCCCTATTAATATTATCAGCCACAAATAAAGTTGTGTTATCTAACCATAAATCATCTCCTTCTAAATTTTTCTTATAAAAAAAATCTTTATCCTCAAATGAATTCATTCCAATTGTCCATCCGCCTTCTACTTGTATTCCTATTTTCTTATTATTCATATATTTTACTTATATTTTCCTTTCTGGATGTCTTTTTTATACTTACGTGCATCTGCCTCACTAATAGGATGACTATGCATAAATCCAGAAGAATATTCAATTCTCATAAATCTTGTCTTCTTTCCATTATTGAACCCTACATCAGTATGGTGTTCATAAATAAAATGATAATTGTTATTACTTTTTTGAAAATAATCTCCTTTATTAATAGCATCTATTGCTCCCTGTTTTTCTAAAATAATTATATCTTTTTTATTTTTAAATACTTGCAAATAAGAAGCCTCTGCTAACCCTCCTTTTTTACCAATACTTAACTCTTTTGCATGAGCATCACTTACTGCATTAAGATGTTTTGTAGAGTGTATTTTTGAATCTGCTCTAATAGCTGTGTTAATCTTCTCTATCAATTCAAGTGGATCAATAGTACTCAACCCAAAAACATCTACCATTGCATTACTATCCCACACATACGCATACATAGTAGGATTATTCCCAGCAAGTCCTATCGGATCCTTAGAGATATATAACCCAGTACTAGAATCATAATACCTAAAACGGTTATAGTAAAGTCCATTTAGCTCAATGTCTTCATACTGGCCTAACTGACGGAAAGGAATAAACTGCCTATCACCCTCTAAGTTCCTTAATCTACCATAGATGTCATAGTCTGTACTCCATACCTTAGCTCCTCTATCATCAAATGCCTGTACTGGACGGCCGATATAATCACTAATGATGCTGTATCGCTGCCCATCCACAATCTTTGCGATAGGAGTATAGCCATGACTATACACCCAGGTCACTAGATTATCCGTAGGCTCTTCTCTGTCATAGGCTAAGTCACTCTCTTCATTTACTACTAGGGTAGGGCGCTCATTCACCTTATAATGCCACTCGTGTAGTAGTACATCTCCATCCCAAATATAACGATAAATCGTATCTCCTACAATCTTCGCTGTACGTCTTCCTAAGGCGTCATACTCAAACTGTACATACACTTTATCAGGGCTAAGTACACTTCTAATCATACCATTAGCTGTCCAGTTGTATTCCCAGTCACCTCGTATCCACTGTATGATGATTTAACTTAAACTGAAAAACATTCTAATGCTATTTCAGCTTGTGGTTGTGCCTTAAATTTTAGAAATAATATTAGAAACGACAATGAAGCTCTTAAATGGTGTATTAAAGGATTAGAATATGAACCTGACAACAATATGCTGTTAGATTTAAGAAGAGAACTTGAATTCAAAATAGACCCTTCTAATTATGCAATTGACAAACTAATAGAAAAGGGTTGGATGAAAAAATAAATGTACATAACACCGTATTGATAAAATACACATTTTAAAGATAAATTTAAAAAAACTCTTTTTTCCCTCAAAATCAATTATTAAACAGTATATTTAACATAGAATCAAACCGATTCCAATCATAGCATAAAACTTTCGTCATAAGGTGCTCACAACAATCCAAAAAAGTGAACCTCCGTATTTATAAAGCATACAGCATAAAAGAGGCTAACCCTCTTTCTCCGCAAAGAAAACCGATAATGAGAGTTATCGGTTTTTTTATTTCCTAAAAGTACCCAAAGCTCGCTTTGTGGGTACTTTTAGGAAATAGAAAAACAAGGATAAGCGTAGCTTATCTGTTTTCTTTGTGTTTATATACCCCCAAATGGGATATCTAATCCCTCTTTAAAATAAACTAACAATCTCGCGTTTAAAATCTTCTGAATAAACACGATTTTTTTGATTTGTTGAATGTGAACTTTCATAGGAAAATTGATTTTTTATGGTCAACCTATGTCAGGGACGTACACTCCGTTTTTAGCATCAACTAAATCAACTACATTACCTCTTTTTCGATCAATTACCATAAAATCGGGTTTACTATATGTTCCCTTTTTACTTACTTTTACCATTAGGTAATTTTGTTTGTTTTTTTCTCTATCTTTTTTACTAAATATTCCAAATCATCTTCATGTTGACAATTACTTTGAATAAAACGTATAATTTCATTTCTATATTCCAAAGGAATCTCTTCAACTTTATCTCTTATAACGTCTAAAAATACTCTTTCTGCTATTTTACTAGGAATTAAATCTTTTATACTTAAATAATATTTCCATTTATCTACATAATTATCAAAATGTGCTAAATCTCTTAAAAAAAAAGATACATGTACCCCTACTGCTCCTTTTTTTTCATCTTTATACTTTAGCATTAATTGATACATTTCATTTGTTTCTTCTAATTGATATCTAATAATTAAATAACCTAATGAAGAAATAATATCTGAAATCAATCTAAAATCGTCATTATATGATTTAGCAATTTCAACTAATGCTCTACCTAAAGAAGGGTCATTTAAATATGCTACATATTCATTAGATACCTCATCTCTTGGGACTTTTTCAAACTGTTTTATAACTAGTTGAATTTCATATTTTTCTAAAGTTTCCCATTTAATAATTTTATCTTTTAAAGCTATTATATTCTCTATTTTACCCTGTATTTTTTTTGATACTTTCATAACTTATGCTCCACTACAAATTAAATTTCCTTTACTATCTACTTTTTTCTTATCATAAGAATAATTAGCATTTTAAATCAAATAATTACGTTTTAAATTATTTAAGGTTTTTATTCTCTACTCCAATTTTGGTATATGTAGCTTAATTTTTTCATTATTTTACTCTGTATAGTCCGTAGGATTCTTAAATCCCGCTGGGAGTTCTCCCTCTGCCCATCGCTTCATTCTAAAGATAGAATCCCATTCTCCGAAGGTAGGGTAGGGCTCCCAATTACTCTCTACATTCACAGGTGACTCCGCTACATACTTCTCTTCTATGCCGTTACCACTGTGGATATCATACATCTTCGTGACCTCTAGATATCCATCAGGGTTAAAGGCATAAGAGATATAATCCTTATTCTTCCAATCACCATTGATCATGTCTTCTGGATACTTAAAAATTTCTAGCTCCACTAAGAATAAATCTCCTCTTTTGAAGCGCTCTTTATTAAATGCTGATGTATCAAAAGATACTGCATTCTGAAATGTATATTGCATATACACTCGCTTGTGCTCATCTAAAAAGAATAGCGTAGCAAATGCACCTCCAAATCTAATATAAGCATAGGGTTGATCAATAACGTCTATGAATGCAGTTACATTAAAAGCGCGAGCAATCGCATCTACCTTCTCATTAAACTCTTTACTACAAAAAGAAAATTCTCCAGCCCACATGCTATTCATAAACTCTCTATTCATGCTATAGGCATACTTCGCCCACGTCTCTACATCTACAGTCTTCTCAGCTAAGACTTTTTTAGGCATATCTGATTTATAGAAATTACTGTAGTACCAACAAGTATCCTCTTCTGACTTAAGTTTATAATATTCTCTACTCCAATTTTGGTATATGTATCTTAGTTTTCTCATTAGTATTATTTTTTATTCCACCATTCTAGCATTTTCATTATTACTTCTTCCACCTCTTGTATGATTGCGTCTGCCTTACCTACATGTTCCCTAACAGCATCTAGTATTTCCTTTTCTTGTTTTGGGACTTGGCGTATTTTATCTCCTTTTATTAAATTATAAAACGCCAAAAATTTTCCCAAAAAATAAAAACACAAAGATTAAAGGAAATAAATAAAGTAACCCTGCTAATCTTATTAGAGTAGCATTAAACCTATGTTTTTCTTGTATCTCATGTTTTTTAAGATACATAACCTAATTACTCAGTTAAGTCTTTTTATTACAGGTTTTCTTTATTAGATATAGCATAAAGATATCCACTTGCTAGAATTTCGATATAGCTATCATATCCCACTATCAAATAATGTTTTAAACTAAATGTGTTTGATGGGTCATAAAGTCTTTTCTTTTCTTTTAGCAACTCTGAGTTATCTACTTCATAAAATCCAGAATCTGGGCAATAACCAAATCTCTCCCAAAAATCGAATTTATTTAAATCTTCATTGACTTTAAAAACTGTATGATTAGTATAATTAGATTCAAAGAAATCTAATGTTATACATTTTACTTCTGCTACTGTAGTAAAAGTTATATTTATATCATATAATTTTAAACTATCCTTATAATCTTGCAGCATTTTTCCTTCAACTTTAACGTTTGTTTCCTTCCTCGAATATTGGACTTGTAAGTCAATTGTTGAAATATCAAAATTAACATGTTCTGGGATTAAACTGTAATTATACTCTTTCATTTATATTCTGTATCGTTTTTAAAAATGATATCAAATCCATTTTTATTTTTGAGTAACAACTATATTTTTCACCTTACAATATACTGTTTTTATATAATTGAAAGTACTGAAAGTCTCTGATCATCTAATTCGTCCACATCATCTTCTTCAAAAGATTCAGCTATAATTTCAAAACTACTGCCAAAAGGATCTAAGAAAGTAACAAATAGCAATCAGTTAGATAAGGTTTTTAGCATTGTTTTGCTATCCATACGTGAGTACAATTTATTTGACCTTATTATATTTACAAAAAATTAATTATTTTAGTCTACCAATTTATGCACTTACGGGTATAAGTGTTGTTTCACGAAACACAATATCTTTTATTTCGGGAAACAGGATTTTATACGTAACACCAATCTAACGCAAATGAATTTCGAAATAAAGATTTTGAAGAAGTTTCATTAGAAAAATTAAAAATCGATAGTGTAGTTATTGATATTAAATTCAAGTAAAATCCTTCATTAAAAATAAATTGTAGCAACTTGTAACATTTTGAAAAGACTTGTATCTAAAAGACAAATGAATAAATAACAAGAAAAATGAACAAGTACAAAATAACTATTATCATGT
Source organism: Myroides sp. DF42-4-2 (assembly GCF_030326445.1). NCBI lineage: Bacteria > Pseudomonadati > Bacteroidota > Flavobacteriia > Flavobacteriales > Flavobacteriaceae > Myroides > Myroides sp. DF42-4-2. Next base: position 7,920 of record NZ_JACAKI010000034.1, on the reverse strand, counting down.
TCGTCATTGCAGCATTATGTGTAAAGGTATTTGGCCAATCAACTCCATATTCTTTTGACGTTCACAAAACAGGACAAGGAAAACAAGCCATGATTTTTATCCCAGGTTTTGCCTGTTCTGGAGAAGTTTGGAATGAAACTATTGAAAGATTTGAAAATGAATATACGTGTTATTCTTTAACAATGGCAGGTTTTGCAGGTGTTAAACCACGAATCAATTCAAGTTTTGAGAATTGGGTAATTTCTATAGCCGACTTTATTAAGGATAACGATATAGAAAAGCCAATTATCGTAGGACATAGCATGGGAGGAGGTTTGGCATTAGCAATTGCTTCTGACTACCCAGATTTGATTGATAAAATAATTGTAGTTGATGCACTGCCTTGTTTGTTTGCATTAACGAATCCTACTTTTGAATCAAAGGAACATAATGATTGTTCTACTGCTGTTCATCAAATAACCGCACTGACTGACGAACAATTTTACCACATGCAAAAACTGTCAATTCCCCAACTCTTAGCCGATACTACTATGCAAGAAAAAGTCGTAAATTGGAGTGTGAAATCCGATAGGAAAACTTTTGCTGAAATGTACTGCGATTTTTCAAACACGGATTTGAGAGAGAGAATACAAAATATAAAATGCCCAAGTTTAATTCTGTTAGAATCTTATTTTGCCTATATGAAACCAGCTATCGAAGAGCAATATAAAAACTTGAAATCAGCTAATTTACAATATGCAACTAAGGGACTGCACTTTATAATGTATGATGATAAAGAATGGTATTTCACACAAATCAACAATTTTCTAGCATCGTACTAATGGAATTTGACGAGATATATAAATCGTATTGGCAAAAAATATTTCGGTTGTGTATGGGCTATGTAAACGACTTTGAATTAGCACAAGACCTAGCGCAAGAAACTTTTATAATTATATGGCAACAGCTTCCAAAATTTAGGAATGAATCAAATATTGGAACTTGGATTTTCAGAATTGCTTCTAATAATTGTTTACGCCAAATTGAAAAAGAAAAGCGAATTATTAAAACGGATTTGCCTAAACATGTAAGAGAAGAACCGCAAGAATCTATTGAACCGCAAATTCAACTTTTGTACCAATTTATTTCCGAGTTACCAGAAACTGATCGACTACTAATTTCATTAGAATTGGAAGACATAAAACAAGCAGAAATAGCAAATATTATGGGTATTTCAGAGGTGAATGTAAGGGTGAAAATTCATAGGATAAAAGAAAAATTAACGCAGAGATTTAAAGAAAATGGATAATAGTACTATAGATTTTACTGCTATTTGGCAACAACAAAAAGCTGCTCAACCAAACATAGTTGAGCTACAGCATAAATTGAATCGATTTAAAAAGAACAACTTTAAAAAACTTATCATCTCTAATATATTGTTGATAACAACAATTGTATTTACAATTTTTATTTGGTACAAATACCAACCCCAATACCTTACTACAAAACTTGGAATTGTTTTGGTTATTCTAGCAATGGCTGTCTTTTTATGGGTTTACAATAAACAGTTTTCAAGTTTTAACAAAATTGATGACACACAAACTATCAACGATTATTTAATCAGTTTGACTGAATTAAAAACAAAACAAAAATTTATACAAACAACAATGTTGAGCTTGTACTTTATAATACTTTCTTTAGGAATTGGCTTGTATTTGTATGAATACACTTTAATGATGCCACTCTTTTGGGCAATTTTTGCTTATGGCGTTACATTAATTTGGATCGGCTTTAATTGGTTTTACGTAAGACCTAAAACAATAAAAAAACAACAAGTTAAATTGGACGAATTAATTCATACGTTTGAGGCTGTAAAAAAACAATTAAATAAAGGATAAAAAGGCAGCTACCACATCATAATTAGTTAATAAAGTGTTTTTCGAATTATAGTTTTAAGATATACCATCTTGTCTCAAAAATCAAATATTAAAAACTATATTTGATTCAGAATCACACAATCCCAATCATGGTTTAAAACTTTCCGAATAAGATGTGCACAACAATTCAAAAAAGTGAACATCTCTATTTATAAAGCATATGGCATAAAAGAGGCAAACCCTCTTTCTTTACAAAGAAAAGCACAATACCGAGTGTTGCGAGGGATGGTTTTTACAATAAAAGTACCTAGACAAGGAAGTTTTTCAGGAACTGATTTAGAGCTTTTTGATGCCTATAAAGCAGCCTATAAAATCTTGATGAAATAAAAGTTGATGTAAGAGCTCCAGATGGGAAACATTTCTTAGGAACAGATGTAACTCCTCATGAAGGAATTATTTTGATAGAGAAGTGGTTAAAAGCACAAGGTAATTAGATTATAAATAATGATGGAAAAAAAAGAACAAATCAAAAGAATAGCTAGTGTAATTGGACCTATTCTTGAAAAAAGAATCGATTTTAAAAATATTGATGAATTACTTGATGAAAGAGATCATGAATCATTTTCAGCTATGTGGATAAGTGAATTTAATAAGGTAGAAAAAATAAAACGACAAGGAGAAAACGATTTATTAATAGATACACTGAGAGAAGAAATATTTAAAAGCGTATTTAATAAATCAAATAATTCAGATGTAGCATCATATATTTCTGACGATTTAGCGTTGCTCATGGACGCGGTTCATTCTAATTACGAGAGTGCTTGGTTAAGTGCATTATTAAATCTATATATTGAAGGAGAAATACCTAAAGGAAAAATAGAAGAGAAAAAGACTTCACTTCTATCATTAATAGAAAAATTAAAGGAATAAATGGTTGTGTTGTATAAAGTTGTTCAATTTTTGTACTAGATTGAGTATTACTTACAAAATGATTACAGTTTTTATTTTAATAGTAGAATTAATTTACAAATCAAAAGTAAAGGCTTCTCAGAGACCACACATTACATCTTCTTACAGTGCATATCAAATAGCGTTAAAGGCTTTGGATAGTAATAAGATTGAATTATTAGAGCAGTATAACGAACCGAGCAACGAAAAACGAACCACCAGCTTTCATTTTGAGTACCTACTGTTTTACACAGCTGCGTTTGTCTTTCTTACAACAGGCTAGGTTTTAAATAGGAAATATAAATATAAAGATGAAAATGGTGAAGAAGTATATACTTATGTGTATTTTTAGCTCTTTAAATACGCGAAATAACAAGGGATAGGGGGTGTAATCCTTGAATTAGTTCATTCAGTAGAAGTTTATCAGATGAAAAAAATAGTAACTTTAGTTATGCTAACGGTAAGCAGTTTAGCATTCAGTCAAGAAAAAATAACAAAACTGGCACCCAGTGTAACCAAATTGGTAATTCAAAGAGAGGAGAATATACAGATAGAAAATAGAATTAGCTTGCAAGATTTTATTGAAAATATATATATAAATTCGTCTCAATATTTCAATGAAGGGGCTTTGCCTTTGGTTGAAAAAGGAGAATTTAATGTTATTCTCTTAGACAAAGATTCCAAACAAATTAATATGAAATCTTCAGATTTTAAAGACTATACGCCTGATGATATAAAAGCATTTACTTTTGAGAAGTCAGTTGTAAGTAGAATATATGGGTTGCAAGGTTATTATTTTGGTATTGTAACCATTAAACTTAAAGAACAATAAATTGGAATTATATGATATAAATAAAGTTTTGGAGGTATCCAAAACTTTATGGTATGAGACTTATTCTGATTCTAAATTTTAGATTGCCTGGAGTTTCTTCTGGTATTGACAAAAAACAAATTACATAAGTCGTAAATTCAACAAAATAGGCATAGGGGGGATTTGACGAAATTCCATCGTGTTTTGTTTCGTGAAATAACAATGTTAGCAGAAATGTTAAAAGGACAACCCTACAACTTAACTCTAACAAAAAAAGTAGTATCTTCCGTCAGTAATTTTAATTGAAAATGTCTAAAAAAGTATTCATAGCACCTAGACTTGTTGGTTCTCGATTTGAGGATCACACCTTACCTGTGAATATTTTAGAAGATTTCACTGCTCTAGAAGATTTAGTTATTGAAGTAGCAAAAGGTATTTACATTGCTGAAAATTCGAATAGAAAACGTGTGCCTAAAGGTTTTTCTGATGGAGTTTATTTAAAACTGGTCGACATGGAGGAAGGTAGTTCTATACTAATATTTGCTATAGCAAGTACTATTGTTTTAAAAAGTGAACTGCCTCTAGAAAACCTAGATAATTTTTCGTATTTCGAAAAGGCAAAAGATAAAATTATTGAATTAGTAGAGTCTGTGAATGATGGTAAGGCTCCTACTCAGATTGATTATAAATTATTATCTTACTTTAGTAAAATTGGCAAAAATCTGCTAGATGATGAATCAATTGATTTTGGTTATAACTATGAATCACGAACAGCTTCAAATGCTATATTAAATAAGGCCACTAGAAAAAAAATCTTATTATCAAGTGAGCAAAAGACAGAATATGCTGATAGCATTAAATTATTTGCCTTAATTCCTGAAATAGATCAGAAAAACAACACATTTCAAATTGAAACTGAATTTGGTAATGTTAAGTGTCCTTTAACAGAAACAATTAAAGATTCTGTATTTGTAGCATTCAATGAATATGTAAATAAAACTTATGTAACAATAAAAGGTACTGCTCAGTTTAACTGGAACGACAAAATTCAAGAAATTACAGAAATAGAGTCTTTGGATATATTAGATCCATTAGATGTATCCCTACGTATAAATAACCTTTCAAAATTAGAAGATAATTGGTATGAAGGTCATGGTAAAGCTTTAAATAAAAATGGATTAAATCGGTTTGAAAATTTATTCAACTCCTATTTCGAAAACAAACTACCTCTTCCTGCTATATTCCCAAAAGTAGATGGAAATATACAAATGGAATGGAAAAATGAAAACAAAAATGTTGTAATCGAAATTAATTTAGATACCTTGAAGTCTGAGTATTTTTATTACAATGACATTGATGATTCTGATGAAAAGGAAGAAACGATCGAATTAGGCGAAAAGGAAGGCTGGATTCAATTAAATAATTTAATAAAATCGATTGTTTAATGGAAAGTAAAAAGTTATTACATAGGCAAATACATCCGTCATTTGTTGTCAATGGTATTGTCTCTAGTCAAGCCTTTTTTGAAAATTCCCTTATGATATCTTCTGGTGCATTCAATCCAACTGAAAAAGACGACAATAAATTATCAGTATATAATGGTAACATATTTTCTGCAAAAGAAGCATATGAACATTTCACAACTAGTTATACTTCTTATGGTGTTTTATCTATAACCGAAGAAGAAGTACTTTCCATTGATCCTTTAACAACAAATGATGACAATATGCCTTTTGAAGGACATTCTCATATTGATTTTAGTAAAATAACTAGTAAAAATCAAAAAACTAAAAAAGCTGGTAAATTAAGGGATTACGCTATAAAAAGAAATTGGACATACAAGCTTGATAAATAAACACTTCCGCTAACATCGTATTGACGAAATGGCGGTTTAAGGGAGAAATTGAAAGTTTCTCCTTTTTTGAAAAAAGGACTTTTTCTGTGCTCTCCTTTTGAATAGAGGTTATGAAACTATTTTTTTTCAAAAGAAACCTTGGATTAAAAAATACTAATTAGGTAACGTTCTTAATATATTACTCAACGTCCCTTTTTCAAAAAGATAAATACTTCCTTTGTATTCTTTCTGTCTCAAATTTCCTAAGAGATCTTCTTCAAAATGTTTATTAGTATTCCACGCTCCTTTATAATATTCTTCATCAATAACTAAAAGAGGAGAGTAGAAAAATTGATTATAAGACTCATCCAGATGATTTAGATCTTGCATTACCAAGAATAACTTATAGTTATTCCTCACTGCATAATCCTCATATACTTTTAATGGTACACAATAGTTCGATGTACATTTATTTACAAATATAACCACCATTGATTTTTCATATTTAATCAATTCTGCTTTAAGTTTATCTCCTGTAACAGGATAGATATAGTTCCTGTCAAGCTGTGTTAAATCATCTGTCCGAAGAATTCTTTCTTTCCACACATCAGGCAACTTCTTGTAATGACTTGCTGAGCATCCCATTAGAAAAAACATAAGAAAAAAATATCTCATTTTTACAATGCTTTAAATATTATTCTATATCCACCATACTTCCTCATATCTCCGGAATACTCTATTTCAGCAGCAGACAGTTTATACATTTTATCTCCTAGCTTTCTGCGACGTATTTCCTCTCTTGCATCTTCTGTCTCACAAGAAACTAAAGCAAAAGCAAATATTACTCCAATTAAAATTTTCTTCAAAATATATAAATTTTGATTAATTCAAAGATATGTAAATTATAGTTCAAACAAATTTAATATAATTTTTTATTAAATTTATTTAAACTATAATTGTATATGATATTAAATCTTGTGTTGTTTAATTATTTTGTTAAAATCACAACAATATAGGATATGATATCACACCGTTCCTTTTTATTAACTAGTCCGGAATAGTTCATGAAAAAGTAGAGTCGAAAAAGCCGAACTATCGACTTAAAAAACTTAGAGTAGGCAATCAAAAAAATAATGTTAGTATGTAATATTAAAAAATTATCCTGTTGCCAATGCTTTTTGGCGTTTCTAGTTGTTTCTTGTGAAATTGACAGTAATGAAAGTACATCTAATTTATACAAGGAAAGTCAAATAGGGGATCCTCCTATTACACAATACCCGGGCCTTAGAGTTTTCTATGATAATGGTGGTGACAACTTCGGTTGCGATGGAATTAATGGAAATTGTCTTCCTGATATAATTATTACATTACCACTACAAAAAAATATAATTAATGATATTATCAAAATTAGTAATGACAATGTTGCAGTAGCAAAGTATTTTAGAAATAAAAAAGACCTGCTTAAAGATTTCATTGATCAAAATATTGGGTAATCTCAGAGCTATACTGCTGTAAATGTTGCTTTAAGATATTGTCTAAATAAGAGTAAAGCGTAGTTTTTTCTTCTTTAGCCAGTTGGGTTATACGAAGTAATACTTCGTGATACTTAGGTCGGATATAAACAACCTTTCCTGCTCTTGTTGATGGAAATTCATTAATTAGAAAAAGCTCTTGGTATTTAGTAGTTGCTACTTCTTTCTTTGCTTTCTTCTCTTTGACTTTTGTTTCTTCTTTTTGGCTTAGAGGTTCTTCATTTTCTTCTACGATAGGTTTAACTTGTGTTACAGACTTAACTTCTATATCACCACTCATGATATTCATTAAATAATCTTCATCGACTAACTCATTTTGAGTGTTTTTTTTTGATGGTTGGTTTACTGTTCCCATATTGTACATTTTTAAAGGTTTACATTTTACATTATGGATAGTTGTAAGCTTTAACTTGTCGAAAACTTTACTCTTGTAAGTTTTTACACCAAGATTGTTTTAAAACAGCTTTAAAGTGCTAATTAAAAGACAATTGCAAAACTTACTTTACTATCTTACAGCAAAGGAAATATATATACAGTTTGAAAACTTTAAATGGAGTTTTAAGGTTACACTTGGCTCTTTAGGGTCAAATAGTAAGTGATTTCTTAATATGAAATTACTGTAGATTTTACTTTGTAAAATAGGTGGATTTAGTAATCGAAAGATTACAGCAAGTTATGTTTTGAGGCACTCTAAATTGAGATTCTCGCTTTCAAAACTACTTGCTCTTGCAGCCGGCTGGAAAACTACTCCGAAGTCGTTGGTTTTTGCTTAAATAGAGTGTTAACTCAAAATATTGAGTGGTTTACGGATTTCCGTAATAGAATTAAAGAAAGTTTTAATATGTTTGAAAGCATACAATATTTGTAGGCTTCCCTATTTTAGGACACCTCTAAATTCGACAAATAATTCTTATTATGTTCAGATTTGATGAAGAATTT
>NZ_JACAKI010000033.1:0-17611 GCF_030326445.1 Myroides sp. DF42-4-2 | reverse complement strand
GAAAGGGTTAGACTTTAATGTAAAACCTAACCCAAGCTTTATTTTTGAACTTACACACTTTAAGAGACAGTGCCCTTCCAAATCTAGCGAACCATCTTTTAGCAATTTCACTTTCTCTATAATTTTTTATAACTGCTACTTTTTCTTCTTCCGTAGTTTTTCTATAAGGTTTTCCACATATGAATTCTGATGGTTCAGCTTTACATTTTGTACAGATATTATTATCTCTATTTAAAATAACTTTTCATCTATTTTTCCATTCAAGTGTATTAAGAAGGTCAGAATAGAAAATAGGTTCTTGGTTGTTTTGTTTCTCTTTTACAAGATTTTTATAACTTTTTAATTCCATGTCAATTATGTTTTTTCGGCATATAAATTAAGCTTCAAGCTTAAGAGAAATCAATCATTTAAGGCCCCTTGTTGTATGCACGATTATGTTATCTATCATTTAAAATTGAAAAAGTATAGATTTCTTTATAAGTACCTTTAGATCTTGTACGTTTTATAATACCATTTATGCTCACAACCAATTTATTACTATGTGCAATAATAGCATTTTTGTAATCGTTGCTATTTAGGGATGCAGTTGCAGTAAATGGTAGATGATTATAAATACCAGCGATAATTACTGTGTTTTTTTTACCATCAGGATTTTTTGATTTTAACTCAATAACTTGTCCGTTAAAGCTAAAATCAATAGTCTCAATTATTTGAGATTCAAGCTCTTTGACAAAACTATCAAGTTTAGAAATTTTTTCTTTATTAATAACTTGATTGTTAATTTCTTGGCTAGAATTAATATCGTGAATACTAATATCTAAATTAGTTATTTCGACCTTATCATAAAAACTTTTAATATCTTTTAATAATTTAACATTAAGAAATTCTTCATTTTCTATTAATATTTCCTCATCAATTACTATATCACCTTCAAAAATATTTTCATTAACATAATTTAAAATATCAAAAAGTCTATTATTAATTTCATAAGAATAAATTTCATTTCTATCAAAAAGCTCTCTCTCTTTGATTATTTCAGTTGAAGGCAATTGAAATTTAGCAACAAAACTACCAACTTCAGTTTGCATAAAATTGCACATATTCACATACTTCTTTGCCTCATCAGGTATTTTTGAAGAAAAAACATTTTTATCAATTACAAAACTAGCAGTATCAGTAAGAATTAATTTTATTTTTTCAACTAATTCTTCAAATCTATTCAAAGAAATTTTTCCTTTTTCAGTTCGACTATCATCAATTCGAACTTTTAAAACAGAATTCTGTTTTGCCAAAATAGTAACTAAATCATCAATATTCAAATCATATAAATCTGAAAGGATTTCAATTGTATTTGTAATGAAGTTATTGAAGTCTATTTTTTCAATATTTTTAGGTATAAGTATTGAAAAATCATCATCAAAATTAAATATTGCAGGTGGAATTGCTTTATAATACACATCATTGCCGTTATTGATGGTCCAACTACGGTTTCTTAAAAACAATATGATGTTATCATTTATCATAAAGGATATAATTCAGAATGTAAGTTATTAAAACAATTTAAATTTAGCATATTAGATTTAGGAATACTAATTCTTTTTGTAGATGAATTTACTGTCATCACTTCATCCAAATTAGGGCGATACCAAAATGCATTTTTACGTAATTTTATTTCGTTTTCATCGATTCCAACCCATTCTGATTGGTGCTCTGGTAAAACAAACAATATTAAAATAAGTGGTGCTATTCCATCACTCATCCTATCAATCATATCGTTGTAGTTTTTAGCTTCTAAATCATATTTTATAGAATCAACATCTTCAATTATAGAAGTAACTGTTGTTGCTTTTAATTGTATATCAATATATCTTGGGTCTACTGTATATCTAGTTTTGCCAGCTGGATTTGTATATGTTCTTGTTTTTTTTAATTGATAATCTACCCCTAAATCCATTTCAGGCTTATCAATTACATATCCATTATTTATAGCTAAAATACCTATAAATCTATTTGATAACTGTTCTTTTTGTTGTTCAAGTGTCATTATCTATTAATGTTAAGGTCGTCTTCCATTTAACGTGTATGGACTTGACGCAATGACGGGAGTTGAAAATAAAATCTTCAAATTACCATCACATAAAATAAAAGCCAATTAGTTTGCTAAAATTAAGAGAAAAGATAATATAATCGACTTTTTGTAAGATAGAAAGCAGAAAATTGAAATTTTAATCTTCCCCCCATTGCGCAAAGTCCTTGTTATACAATAATTTGTTTATAAAATTCATCTAAATCTAAAATTGCTCGTCGAATAGCTCTATAGTCTGTTTTTGGAACATCTATATAAATTTCTGTTTCATCATCTTCAGAATCATCAATTACAGCAAACAGGCCTTTGGGGGCATTTTTGGTGTTTAATAAATCTACATAGCAACCATAATCGATTGAGTAAACATTGTATCTCAAGCCAGGTTTATCTTTTCCTGAGATATTTTCTTTTATAATGTGCAAAACTCTTGAGTCAAAAAGATAATCAATTATTTTATCTTTCTTATTTGTTTGTAACAGAAATGCTCTTGCTGATCTTTGGCCTATAACTTCGTCTATTATCCATAATAGTAATTTATGAGCAGCTTGGTTAGAGGTTATTGCTTTTTCTTTCCCTCTACCATACCAAGTACGTGCTGCACTTCTTACATTTTCGATAGAAATTTTGTTGTCATTTGCTTTTGAAGCAGCTATAGATAGAATGTTTATAGCATCTCTTGGTATTCCTTCTGAAGATCTTACAAATTCAGTAAAAGAATTTATTTGGGAGAAACCTATAGAAATTAATTCATCTGCATTTCTGATTGTAGATTCTGGAAATGTATTTATAAAGTGATGGAAAATTAATTCTTTGAAAAATTCTTTAGATTTTTCTTCGTCATTATCAAAAACCATATATTCATCTAAGTTCTGCGTTGTAGCAATGTCAGCTCCAATTTCTATTCCTATTCGGTTCGAATTTACATCAGAAAATGAAATGTTAGTTCTTTGTTCAATTGCTGCAATTTTTAAAATAAAATTCGGATTAGGCAAAATTGTTCTTCGCAATAATTCAGCAAGATATGGTTGTAATTCTTGAGGTACTTCTGCCCATTCATCGATTAAAATCCAAACATCAGTTTTTAATTTTTGTGTAAATTCCTTTAAATTTGAAAATAAACTTGCAAAATGAATTCTATGCTCTGAAATTCCTTTAATTTTTGATTCAGTTAGCTTTTTTACTGAGCTTCCAATTCCAGTTTTTTTTTCGCGACCATAATTTACACCTTTATTTGAAATTTCAAAATTTCTGTTCTTTTGTGTAGAATCAGTGGAATTTTCTTCCGTATTTTCAGTCTTTTCTATTTCACTTTCAATTTTTATTTCATTAATTGAATCCCATATTTTATCAGCAATTGGGCTTACTCTACTTAAATCATATTTTCCTGTTTCATCTGAAATGATAGTGTCAACAATATTATTTACTATAAAAGTTATTGTATCAATCAATAATCTTGTTGCTCGTTCAACAACTGAAATTGAAGAATCAGAAAAAATTCCACCATTTGAACCTATTGTCCTTAAATCAATATATACTGATATTTCATTAGCATTATTAATACTGTTTTTTAAATTTAGTAATGCGTGTGTTTTTCCAGTACCTCTTCTTCCATAAACTATTTCGTGCTCTTTATTCGATAAAATAGTAAATAATGGACCTACATTAACAAAAGTTTTGACTAAATAATCTACATCTAGAGTTTCAGAACGTTTTGAAAATTTTAGAAAAGTGTTATTTATTTCATTCATTGGGTGAATTTTATAGTTGTTGTGTGAAAAATGTCGTATAATATTGTTATTTTACTAATGCAATATAGTCTAAGAAAAAAACATACGCATATTTTGTTAAACTTGATACTAATATAATAAGTTTTTTGTAAAAAATCTTGTTGCATTAACTTATGTGAATATAGCCAAACATATCAAAACTTCCTCAAATCTTATTACGGAAATCCGTAAACCACTCAATATTTTGAGTCTATCTACTATTTCAACTAAAAACCACGACTTTGGAGTAGTTTTCCAGCCCTCTGCAAGAGCAAGTAGTTTTGAAAGCTCGAATCTCAATTTCGAGTGCCTCAAAACATAACTTGCTGTAATCTTTCGATTACTTAATCCACCAATTTTACAAAGTAAAATCTATAGTGATTTCATATTAGTAAATCACCTACTATTTGACACTAAAATGCCAAGTGCAACCTTAAAATGCCATTTAAAGTTTTCAATCTGTATATATACTTTCTTTGTCGTAAGATAGTAAAGTAAGTTTTGTAATTGTCTTTTAAATAGCGCTTTAAAGCTTTTTTAAAATGATTTTTTAGTAAAAAATTAAAAGCGTAAAGTTTGGAAACGATAAAACAGTTTTTACGGTTTATGATGTTTAAAAAAACCTGTCTACAAGGTTGTAAAAAAACGAAGAAGCTAAAGTTTAAAGTAAACATTGTTTTTGTAAAGTAAGAGGTGTCATTTTGAATAAGCTCAGTTAATTGATAAATAGTACCTGTTTAAAACAAGGTTTAAAATACTACTATAATGAAGTAGTGAATCAAGTATTACTTAGTCAAAACAAAACGCTATGTTTTAAACGATCTAAAACTTACAACTATCCATAATGTATTATGTAACCCTTAAAAAATGTACAATATGGAAACAGTAAAACAACCTTTAAAAATTAGCTTTTATACACAAAAAGGCGGAGTAGGTAAATCTACTTTAACAACACTCTTAGCTAGTCAGTTACATTATCGATTAGGCTATAATGTTCTTGTTATGGATTGTGATTTTCCTCAGAACAGTTTAGTTAATATGCGAGAGCGTGATAAGGATAGTATCATGCAAAATGAATATTACAAACAAGCTGCTATTAGGCAGTTTCAAACATTAAAAAGAAAAGCTTACTCGATTATTAAGTGCAAGGTTGAAGATGCTTTAGATGTTGCTGAGGCTACTATGGAAGAATTAGATCAAACTTTTGACGTAGTATTTTTTGATTTGCCAGGAACAGCTAACACCAAAGGCGTATTATCAACTTTAAATCAGATGGATTACATCTTTAGTCCGATAATAGCAGATCGATTAGTTGTAGAGAGCACGTTAGGTTTTACTAAAGCTTTTGCAGAATTACCAAAAAGTAAAGAGAGCTCTATAAAACAAGAATTATGGCTTTTTTGGAATCAAGTAGATGCAAGGGAGAAAACTGAATTATATAATAATTATGAGGCTGTGATTAAACAATTAGACCTTCCTATTATGCAGGCAAGAATAAAAGACAGTAAACGCTTTAGAAAAGAAACAGAAGCTACAGGCAGATATGTATTTCGATCAAGTCTATTACCTGCGGATAAAGGCCTTATGAAGGCTACTAATTTATCGGAGTTTGCTGATGAGTTTTTACGTATTACTAATCTTTAATCCTAATATATAATGAAAGAGCAAAACACATCAAAAAAGGGAACTCAAAATGAATTACTCGATGAAGACTACCTAATGAATATAATGAGTGGTGATATAGAAGTTAAGTCCACCAAACAAGTTAAACCTATCGTAGAGGAAAAAGAAGAACCAGCAATCCAAAAACAAGTACCACAGACAAAAGAGAAGAAACTAAAGAAAGAAGTAGCAATTACTAAATATCAAGAGCTCTTTTTGATTAATGACTTTCCATCAACAAGAGCAGGGAAGGTGGTTTACATCCGACCAGAGTACCACGAAGTACTACTTCGCATTACGCAATTAGCTAAAGAAGAGAAAACTACGCTGTATTCTTATTTAGACAATATTTTAAAGCAACATCTACAAGATTACAGCCAAGAGATTACCCAATATTTTAATGATAAATTTAAACCTATTTTATAATGAGAAAATTTAAACACTTTAGGAAAGCAGCTCAAGTACAAACAACTAAGAGCAAAGAGAATTATGTTGATACTTTTTTAAAAGAAACATCAACCAGAGCCAGAGATGGAAAAACGGTTTACATCCGACCAGAGTTTCATGAAAAACTCATTCGTATTGTTCAGGTAATAGGGGAGGATAAGGTTTCTATTTATGCCTATTTAGATAATTTACTTGTTCATCATTTTGAGGAGTTTTCAGATACGATTGTAGAGAAATTTAATGAGAAGTATAAACCTATCTTTTAATCTATGGAAATAGTTATCATAATCAGTCTTGTACTTGTTATCGCTTTTCTGTTATTAGATAAAAATAAAACCATTAAACAAGAGAACCAATCTAAAACAGAAGAGTTACTCTTTAAACAAGATGTACCCATCAGCATTATAGGAGAAAGTAAACCAGTTATGCTAAAGCAATCGCTAACGACTCAAACAAAAGATGAACTTGATTTAGAAGAGGAAGAAAAAGAACTAAGCAAGAATTTAGAACCTATAGATAATGAGCTTACTGAGCGAATTAGTATGGACGAACTTAATAATTTTGTGAACTCTATCGAACAAGAGTTAATTAATGAGACTACAGTAAAGACAGCTCAAAAAATTGAAGGATCAGAGTTATTGGAACTACTCCAACAAGCACTACCTGATTCAGCTAAAATTATAGCAAAGCTATTAGACCAGTCATTGAGCGCAAAATCACCAAAAAAGGAAGAAGTAATAGATAATGAAGATTTTAATATTAATGATTTTGTGTAAAGAAGCCTAAAGGCGTTATAGTAAATTATACTTAACGCCTTTTTATTACACCTTATCGCCAAGAGCATCCCCAAGCTACCATAATCCATTCTTTAAAAGGTTTTCCAAAGACATTTACCAAAGTATCATGCAAAGGGCATGATTATAACTAATTAAATGTCATTCTTATGAAAACAAAAACAATTAAACAAAGGCTTTTCTTATTACTTCTAGTTCTTAGTAGTTTACCGCTATTGGCTCAGGGAAACGGAGCTGCAGGGATCACTGAAGCTACCCAAATGGTTACCTCATACTTTGATCCAGCCACCAAGCTTATCTATGCTATTGGAGCTGTGGTTGGTTTAATAGGCGGGGTAAAGGTGTACAACAAATTTTCAAGTGGTGATCCCGATACAAGCAAGACAGCGGCAAGCTGGTTTGGGGCTTGTATCTTTTTAATTGTAGCAGCTACAATCCTACGTTCATTTTTCCTTTAAACGATACGCTTATGAAAAAGTATAGTATCAATAAAGGCATTGGATCGAGCGTGGAGTTTAAAGGGCTCAAGGCGCAGTACCTGTTTTATTTTGCAGGTGGACTGTTAGCTGATTTAATTTTTGTTATGGTAATGTACATGGCAGGGGTAAACAATCTTATTTGTTTAGCCCTTGGCCTTGGTACATCTGGCTATCTTGTTTACAAAGTATTTTCCTTAAACAAGAAATACGGTCAGCATGGCCTTATGAAACTTCAGGCAAGGAAGTACTTTCCAAAGTATATCATTTCAAGAAAAGATGTTAGAGGATATTTCCACAGAAACTTAAAACTAAGAAACTATGAGAAATACAGCTAAGACAAACACTCTTGAGCGGATGTTTCCCATTCTATCGGTGGAGAACAACTGTATGGTTTCTAAACAAGGAGATATAACAGTTTGTTATAAAGTGATCTTACCTGAGATATTTACCATTTCAGATAAAGAATATGAAACGATTCACAGCGTGTGGCATAAGGCTATTAAGACGCTTCCTGAGTTTACTGTAATACACAAGCAAGATTGGTTTATAAAAGAAAGCTATGAGGCTGATTTTAAAGATGAACAGCAGAGCTATTTAAGTAGAAGCTTTGAAAGACATTTTAACGAGCGTCCCTATCTGAATCACAGTTGTTATCTCTTTATCACAAAGACCACCAAGGAACGAATCAAAAGTCAGAGTAACTTCTCCTCACTAACAAGAGGAGAACTCATTCCAAAAGAAATCAGAGATAAAGATACCATTCAAAGCTTTTTAGAGGCTACAACACAACTGGAAAAAATAGTTAATGATAGTGGACTGATTCGCTTGATTAAACTATCTGAAGAAGACATCATTGGCTCACAAGAGAGAAGCGGACTCATAGAGCAGTATCTGACTCTAAGTTCAACTAAAAGAGGAAGTCTTCAGGATATTGCTATTAGTTCGGATGAGGTTAGAGTAGGAGATAATCGTATCTCTTTACATACGCTTTCAAGTACAGATGATTTACCTACTGAGGTGTCGTATTTATCTCGCTATGAAAAGCTATCAACGGATAAAAGTAGTATGGCTTTGTCGTTTGCTTCACCTGTTGGACTCTTGCTTAATTGTAATCACATCTACAATCAGTATTTGTTTATAGAGGACAGTGATTACAATTTAAAGCAGTTTGAGAAATCAGCCAAGAATATGCATTCCCTTGCCAGATACAGTAGAGCTAATCAAATCAACAAACAGTGGATAGAGGAATACTTAAATGAGGCTCATAGTAAAGGATTAACAACCATTAAAGCTCACTTTAATGTAATGGCATGGTCTGATGATTATAGTGAGCTTAAACAGCTTAAAAACGACACAGGAAGTGCAATCGCTTCTATGGAGTGCGTACCAAGACATAATACAGTAGATGCTCCAGCGCTTTACTGGGCAGGTATGCCAGGTAATAGCGCAGACTTTCCCAGTGAAGAAAGCTTTTATACCTTCATTGAGCCTGCACTTTGTTTTTTCTTGGCAGAGACTAATTATCAAAATTCGCTATCGCCTTTTGGGATAAAGATGGCGGATCGCTTAACTGGTAAACCGATTCACCTAGATATCTCAGATCTACCGATGAAAAAAGGAATTATCACCAACCGCAACAAGTTTATCTTGGGACCATCGGGAAGTGGTAAGAGTTTTTTTACCAATCATATGGTAAGGCAATATTATGAGCAAAACGCGCATGTTTTGCTTGTTGATACAGGCAACTCCTATCAAGGATTATGCGAGCTAATAAAAGGCAAAACAAAAGGGGAGGATGGCGTGTATTTTACATACACCGAAGAAAACCCAATTGCCTTTAATCCATTTTATACCGAGGATGGGGTGTTTGATATAGAAAAAAGAGAGAGTATTAAGACTCTTATCTTAACGCTTTGGAAGCGGGATGACCAGCCGCCCTCACGAGCTGAGGAAGTAGCGCTTTCAAACGCTGTTAGTGGGTATATTCAAAAACTTCAAAATAGCAATATAAAACCAAGCTTCAATACTTTCTATGAGTATATCAAAACTGATTACAAAGCTGAGTTAGAAGAGAAGCAAGTTAGAGAAAAAGACTTTGATCTGGCGAACTTTTTAAATGTGCTTGAACCCTATTACAAGGGAGGAGAGTATGACTATTTATTAAACTCAGAAAGTGAGCTTGATTTACTCAAAAAACGCTTTATCGTTTTTGAAATTGACGCAATCAAGGATCACAAAATTCTCTTTCCTATAGTGACTATTATTATCATGGAAGTGTTTATAAATAAGATGCGACGTCTTAAAGGTCAGCGTAAATTAATCTTAATTGAAGAGGCTTGGAAAGCCATAGCCAAAGAGGGGATGGCGGATTATTTGAAGTATTTGTTTAAGACTGTTAGAAAGTTCTTTGGAGAAGCAATCGTAGTTACCCAAGAGGTAGATGATATCATTCAATCCCCAATTGTGAAGGAGAGTATCATCAATAATTCGGATTGTAAAATACTTCTTGATCAGCGCAAATACATGAACAAATTTGATGACATACAAGCTATGCTTGGTCTGACTGATAAAGAAAAGGCACAGATACTTTCTATTAACTTAAATAACAATCCAAATCGTCTTTATAAAGAAGTATGGATTGGTCTTGGAGGAACTCATTCAAGCGTATACGCTACGGAAGTAAGCTATTCAGAGTATTTGACTTATACAACAGAGGAGACTGAAAAGCTAGAGGTGATGAATCTAGCAAAAGAGCTTGATGGTAATGTAGAAATGGCAATAAAATGCCTGGTACAAAAAAGACAGGAGAATAACACTACACACTAAGTAATCAATTAAAACTCAATCACAATGAAAAAATTAATTCAAGTAGTTATGGTAGCTGTGCTACTAGTGCTACCCATACAAATTCACGCCCAATGGGCTGTATATGATCCGGGTAACTTCGCCCAAGGTATTGTTAATAGTGCCAACGAAATAGTTCAAACTTCTGCCACGGTTGATAATGTCATTAAAAATTTTAAAGAAGTAGAAAAAGTCTATAAACAAGGCAAAGAGTATTATGACAAGCTACAGGCGGTGAATAATTTGATTAAAGATGCAAGGAAGGTACAACAGACAGTGCTCCTTGTTGGAGATGTATCTGAGCTGTATGTCAAGAACTTTGGAAAAATGCTTAATGATCCAAATTTTTCTGCTCAGGAGCTTGTTGCTATTGCCAATGGTTACGCCATTCTTTTAAATGAAAGTACAGAGCTTTTAATAGAACTCAAGCAGATTATAAGCGCTTCAAGCCTTTCGTTAAACGATAAAGAGCGCATGGATGTAATAGACAGGGTTTACAATGAGGTCAAAGACTATCACAATCTAGTGAGTTATTATACTAGAAAAAATATTGGTATCAGTATACTCAGGGCTAAGAAGAAAAACAACACTCAAAGAGTGCTTGATCTCTATGGTACATCCAATCAAAAATACTGGTAGCTATGGGAGAGAGCAATTTACATGAGGTATTACAAAACCTCTATTACGATATGATGCCACTCTCGGCTGAAATGGCAGGGGTAGCTAAAAGTGCAGCTGGTCTTGGCGCTCTTTTTTATATTGGGTTAAAAGTATGGCAAGCTTTAGCAAGTGCAGAACCCATTGATGTGTATCCAATGCTAAGGCCCTTTGCTTTGGGTATCTGTATTATGTTTTTTCCAACCCTTGTACTTGGAACCCTAAACACGGTGCTTAGCCCAGTGGTTAAAGGGACACATCAGATCTTGGAGAATCAAGTGATTGATTTAACGGGTTTGCAACAGCAAAAAGATGTTTTAGAAAAAGAAGCCATGCTCAGAAATCCAGAGACAGCATATTTAGTTTCTAAGGAAGAGTTTGACAAAAAGCTTGATGAGCTTGGCTGGTCCCCTTCTGATTTAGCAACCATGAGCGGGATGTATATTGAAAAGGGAATTTATGAAACGCAGAAAGTAATTAGAGATGCCTTTAGAGATTTTTTAGAAATGCTTTTTCAAGCCGCAGCCCTTGTCATTGATACGATTCGCACGTTCTTTTTAGTGGTGCTTTCCATACTGGGGCCCATTGCTTTTGCCATCTCAATATGGAGTGGTTTTGAATCTACAATTACCCAGTGGCTTACGCGGTACATAAGCGTGTATCTCTGGCTTCCAGTAGCGGATTTATTTAGCGCCATGCTTGCTAAGATTCAATCGCTAATTATCGAAAGAGATATGCAGATGCTTTCAGATTCCAGTTTTATCCCCGATACCTCTAATACCGTCTATGTGATCTTTATGATCATTGGCATTGTAGGATATTTTACAATTCCTACGGTAACAGGCTGGGTAATTCAAGCCGGTGGAGCAGGAAACTTTATGCGCAATATGAATCAAACGGTAATGAAAGTTGGAAATATGGCAACAGCAGGTGCAGGCGCCGCAGCTGGAAATATCGCAGGTAAACTCATGAAAAAATAGACATGATAAATTATAAAAATCAATAAACCATGGAATTTAAATCACTTCGAAATATAGAAAACAGTTTTAAACAGATAAGACTCTACGCCATTGTATTTGCTACGGTTTGCTTACTAATTGTAGGATTTGCTATCTATAAAAGTTATGATTTTGCTAAAGATCAACGAGAGAAAATCTATGTGCTTGACAAGGGTAAATCACTTATGCTTGCCCTGTCTCAAGACGCAAGTATAAATAGGCCAGTAGAGGCAAGAGAACATGTAAGACGATTTCATGAGCTGTTTTTTACCCTCTCTCCTGAGAAGGCAGCCATTGAGAGTAATATGCAACGAGCATTTAATCTAGCAGATAAAAGTGCCTTTGATTACTACAAAGATCTACTTGAAAAGGGATACTATAGCCGGGTTATCTCAGGAAATATTCAACAACGAGTTGAGGTAGACAGCATTAAAATAGACTTTAATAGTTATCCGTATAAAACAATGACCTATGCCACACAGTATATCATACGATCAAGTAATCTCACTAAAAGAAATCTTGTAACAAGTAGTCAACTCATATCTGCGGTTCGCTCTGATAATAACCCTCAGGGGTTTATTATCGAAAAGTTTACAGTTGTTGAGAACAAAGACTTAGAAGTTGTTAAACGCTAAAAAACTAATCCATGAATAAATTACAACTTTTAAGACATAGTTATTCCAGTAGACTGCAAATCTATTGGAATAACCTCTCAGTAAAAAGGCAGCGAGTTTTATTACTTACCGCTTTTACTCTTTACGGGATTGTTTGCCTTTTTATTGTAAAGACAAGCTTTACCTCTAAAATAATAAGTAACCAAGAGACACGAAGCAATATAAAACCTGTAAAGTATTTGCTTGATAGGCAAAAGATAGAATCACAACAAACAAGTAAAAATAAGAACTATGAATCAAGATCAATCATCAAATAAAACCCACCAAATAGAGAAAGTACCCAAAGAAAATAAGGTGTTCCAAGGTATCATTGAAAAACACAAAAAGCATATTGTCTTTGCTTTAATGGGTATTGTGTTTTTAGGAGCTATGTATCTTTTGTTTAAACCAGAAGAGAAAGAGCTAATTACTCACAATGATTCAGTTCCAGAGGCAATAACTGAGGGGATGCCAACAGATAAAGTCAAAGCTTATGAAAAGGAGCTTTGGGAGCAAAAAAAGCAGGAAAATGAAAGTCAGATTCATTCCTTAGCTGATTATTGGAATGATACGAATGAAGTGCCAACAAGCACTTATACTCATCGAGATTATAATCAGGAGTCAACTTATACGCCCTACGAAAGTTCTTATCAAAACTATAAACAAAGTCAAGAGGTGCTCAGTAGTTTTTACGATAGTACTGAAAATCCAGAAACAGATCGCCTTAAAAAGCAGATAGAAGAGTTAGAAAAGCAATTAGAAGAAAAAGATACTCCAACTGCTCTTACCATGGATAATCAATTGGAGCTTATGGAAAAGTCTTTTCAGATGGCTGCTAAGTATTTACCAGGTGGACAAAACCAAACAGAATTATCACTCTCAAGTCAAGCTATAAGCGCTAAAACAATCTCAAGTAAAAAACAAGTGATAACTGTAGTTGATAAATCTAATAAAGAGATTGTATCCTCACTCGTAAAGCCAGCGATTTTGCAAGATTTCTTGCCTATCGATCTTGAAACGAACAAAACCTTTTATACCGCTGAAGGAGAGAGTAAAATGCAAACCCACAAAAACAGTATAAGAGTCAGTATCAAAGGAGATCAGGTTATTATAAACGAAGGTTATATTAAACTAAGACTGTTAGAGAGCATTGTAATAAACGGAGCTCTATTACCTGAAACAAGTACGCTGATTGCTAAAGTCAAAGTAAACGGCGGACGATTAGAACTCATTGTAAACTCTATTAAAATTGACGATAGCATCATTTATACAGAACTTATTGGGTATGATAACTACGGACAAAAAGGCTTAGAGGTATTAGACCTTCAAGAAATAAGCGCTTCAAAAGAAATCATTGCCAATATGGGACAAACAGCGGGAACGAGTATTTCAATGAGCAAATCCGCTTCAGACCAAATCGCAGGAGATCTAACCAAAGGCCTCATTCAAGGGGTATCAGGATACTTTTCAAAGAAAGTAAAAGCTCAGAGAGTAACTTTAAAACAAGGACAAGAGCTGTTTCTTGTACCTAAAGAATAACAATCTATAACACAAAAAACAGATCATTATGAAAACAATCATTAAATATATGTTACTATGCTTACTAGTAGTAAATACAGTAACCGCCCAAAATAATACCAAATCTATCAACTTATCTAATGCTGAGGTAACGCCATATGAAATTGAGCTTACCCATAACAAAACAACTCATATTCTGCTTCCAAGTAGTATTGAATACGTGGATTTAGGTAGTAGTGAAATTATAGCCAATAAAGTAGAAGCTACATCAAATGTACTTCGATTAAAAACCGTAAAAGAAGATATTTCACCAACGAATTTTACAGTAATTACAAACGATGGCAAGTACTATAGTTTCAATGCTACTTACAAAGAGCAGCCAATACAACTAAGTTATGACTTAACCAAGTTTGAAAAACATAACAGTAAAAAGCAAAGTGAAGTTCTGTTTAAAGATTTAGGTACTACCAGTCCAAGTTTAGCTGATCTTTTTATGAAAACTATCATCAAAAAGAACAAGAAAGAGCTAAACATTAAAAGCAAAAACTACTCAGTAGAAGCAAGGCTAAAAAGTATCTATACCCAAGATGGTAAACTTTACTTTCACATCTCTATTAATAACAAAAGCAATTTACCATATACAGTCGACTACGTTAGTTTTAAAATTAAAGATAAAAGAACTACTAAACGAACTACAATTCAAGAAGTAGCTTTAAAACCAATTAGGAGTTATAGTGATTTTCAAATTATCAATAGTCATAGTAAACAAGATAATATTTTTATGTTTGACCAGTTTACTTTGTCTGATAAGCAAATGTTAATCATAGAGATTAATGAGAAAAGAGGTATAAGAAATCAGACATTGAAAATTAAGAGTGCGGATATTTTAAAATCAAAACAGAAAAGCAATGTAGATTATATTACAATAGACTCAGATACTATGATCCTAAAAGATGAAGGGTATATTATATAGTTTATATACTGAATTACTTCAAGAAAAAAAATGGAAAGGTGCAGATAAAGTAATTAAAGGAGTTCAGATATAATGAATGCTAAAAAAGGATTATATGAAAAATAGGAATTATAGACGTAAAATTAATAAAAAGTAAAGTAGTATATAAAAAAATAAAAATTAATTGTAAATAAATAAACATGTTCTTTAGATGTTTTTAAAAAACATATTAGATTGTACTAGGAGAAAATGATATTTCATAGGAAGTGAACATGGTTGTTTTTTTATTTAATTTATTTATATATTTTTGTTCTAATTGTAAGAAATTTTGGTGGGCTGAAAATTTTTTATGATATAAGATTAAAAGCTATCTATAAATTAAGATAGCTTTTTTAAATTTATTACCTAGTTATTTAAAAATAGGGAATTTGAATAACATTAAAATACGTTTTAGCTGTCTTAGTTTATTTTAAGACAGCTTTTTTATTTAATTAGAAATTATAAATAATCTTCGAAAAAAAATATTGTAAGACTGTCTTACAATATTTTTTCAATTTATTGACTTGTGAAGAGTTTTTACATAGAAATGAACTTGTTACAATTGTTTAAATAAAAAAAACCTGATTCATTTTGTTTTGAATCAGGCTTAACTAGATTGAATTTGAGGATAGATTGCAATCGTAGAAATACAGACTAATACAATTTATGTTATATTCTCTTAGATAGTCAAGAGATTCATTTCATTCGCCTTCCATCATCTTTAAAATATCTTCATACCTATAAAATATCAATCCACCAATCTTCTTAAAGGGTATGGTACCATTTATTCTCATATTTTGCAAGGTACCAGGAGAAATACCAAGAAGCTTTCTTACTTCATAGCTTTTGATCCATTGTTTTATCTGTTGATCTTTTTTTCTATTAAAAGGGCTATACCTTCTTATCTCAGTAATAATCTCTTGCTTAAAAATCTCAAGATCTTCTTTTGTGATAAATTCTACTTTCATAATACATAGTATTTAGGGTTAGTTTTGATTTGTTATAAGCTACTAAAAGCTTAGTTCTAACCCTAAATAACAATTTATTTGTGCTAGTTAAGTTCTGTTGTCTTTAGAAGGTTTATTTTGACTTTTCAAAGTTGTACTTGTGATTTTTTTGAGTAAGTCTTCTTTCCCTTAAGTTATCCATATCTTCACCTAGCTTATGTTCTAATACTTTAGCATAAATTTGAGTAGTCTGTATGGCAGTATGACCTAGCATTTTACTTACAGATTCAATTGGGACGCCGTTATTTAATGTAACAGTTGTAGCGAAGGTATGTCTAGCTAAGTGAAAGGATAAGTTTTTATCTATCTCACATATAATAGCAATCTCTTTTAAGTAACCATTCATTCGTTGGTTGCTAATAACAGGAAAAACTTTTCCTTTTGCAAAGGCTATAGGATGTTCTTTGTACTTTTTAACTAGCTCTAAGGCTTCAGGGAGTAGTGGAACCCTGACAGGTATTTTAGTTTTCTCTCTACTTGATATAATCCACTCTTTCCCATCACTTCCTTTAGCTATATTTTGTGGTGTTAAGTTAAAGATGTCTATATAAGCTAAACCAGTATAACAACTAAACAAAAACATATCAAGAACAGCTTGTAATCTTTCAATTGCAAAATTCTTGTTTACAAGGATTTCAAGTTCAGATTTAGTTAAGTGCCCTCTTTCTGTCTTCTCAAAGTGAAGTTTGTATTTGGTAAAGGGATCTTTTTCAATCCATTCCATTGTGATAGCTAAGTTGATTAACTTTTTAAATCTTTCAATGTGTTTCATAATGCCATTGTTATTTAATGGTTGATGTTTATGAATAGGTTTGCAGTTTCTTAAGAAGTTTTCAAAGTCAAAGATAAATTTGTAGTTAATCTCACTTAAATAGATGTCAGTTCGATTGTGTACTTTACGCAAATAGCTTTTAAGGTACTTTTCTGTAGAGAAATAGTTCTTTAGTGTACCATAAGCTAATTTATTTGTAGCAATCTCTCTGTGATAGTCTATAAGCTTTAAAAGTGATGATTCGGTATCATCATGCCCAAGAAAGATATTTTTAACAGCTCCTATGGAGACAACTCTTTTTTGTTGGACTAATTGATGATAGGTATCTGTAATGAGAGAACGTACTCGCTCAATATGTGCGTTGATTCGAACCGTGTCTTCACTTTTGCCCTTCGCTTTTCCTTTAATATTATCCCAAGAAGTAGGGGATATTTTTAATTTTAAAGAAATTTCTGTTCGTTGTCCATTTACCGTTATCCTTGCATATATAAGGGATGGAGCTGTTTTGTTTGAATTAGAAACACGTATAATAAAGTGTATTCCAAATGTGTTTTTTGTTTTCATATCAATCTATTTTAATGTTAACCGAACTGTTTTGATATGGTTTTAAAAAACTACTCACCTGAATAGTACACAAACAAGACCAAAAAGCACTGAATTAAACTATAATAAATTGTATTTAATTTACTGAAATACAAATAGTTAAACTCGATTCGGTGAGCTAATTTACCTTTTAAAAATAGCTCACCTAATAGCTCACATTTAGATTGATTTACTATGGATTATTATGATACATTTAAAAATAAAAAAATCCGTAAGTAATTGATACTTACGGATTTAGGCACATTCTGACACCCTAAAAGTCGGGGTGGCAGGATTCGAACCTGCGACCTCCTGGTCCCAAACCAGGCGCGATGACCGGGCTACGCTACACCCC
>NZ_JACAKI010000032.1:0-18712 GCF_030326445.1 Myroides sp. DF42-4-2 | reverse complement strand
GAGATCATCAACAATACCGAGGTGCAAGAGATCTTAAATCAAGTGATCAACAATATTGGCGGTAATGTTAGCTATGACGGCAGTGATTTTACCTATGTAAATGAAAATGGACAAACGACCACCATCGATATTGAGGCGATTGTCAAAGCCAATGAAACGATAACCACTTTAGTGAAAGACGCCAACGGCAATGGGCAGTACACCTACACCAACGAGGAAGGTACAGCAGTTATCATAGACGTACAGGCCGATGTGATCAACAACTTTGAGGAGATCATCAACAATACCGAGGTGCAAGAGATCTTAAATCAAGTGATCAACAATATTGGCGGTAATGTTAGCTATGACGGCAGTGATTTTACCTATGTAAATGAAAATGGACATACGGTAATTATCGATATGGAGGCGATTGTCAAAGCCAATGAAACGATAACCACTTTAGTGAAAGATGCCAACGGCAATGGGCAGTACACCTACACCAACGAGGAAGGCACAGCAGTTATCATAGACGTTCAGGCCGATGTGATCAACAACTTTGAAGAGATCATCAACAATACCGAGGTGCAAGAGATCTTAAATCAAGTGATCAACAAAGTTGGTGGCAATGTCAGCTATGACGGCAGTGATTTTACCTATGTAAATGAAAATGGGCAAACGACCACCATCGATATTGAGGCGATTGTCAAAGCCAATGAAACGATAACCACCTTAGTGAAAGACGCCAACGGCAATGGGCAGTACACCTACACCAACGAGGAAGGTACAGCAGTTGTCATAGACGTTCAGGCCGATGTGATCAACAACTTTGAAGAGATCATCAACAATACCGAGGTGCAAGAGATCTTAAATCAAGTGATCAACAATATTGGCGGTAATGTTAGCTATGACGGCAGTGATTTTACCTATGTAAATGAAAATGGACATACGGTAATTATCGATATGGAGGCGATTGTCAAAGCCAATGAGACACTGACAAAACTTGTCAATGTTGAAACTACAGATACAAGTGAAGAAGGAGAAGTAACAAAGACCTATTCGTTAACCTATACCGATGAAAAAGGAATAGAAAATCCTATTGACATTGAAGTATTAGTTAAAGGAAATGAAACCATAACAACCCTTGTTTACGATCCTGCTGTAAACTCTTTATACTATACCAATGAGATTGGTGAAGTAACAGAGTTAAAATTACAAGAGTTAGTTGTAGGAGGAGAATCATTGACAAAATTAGAATTCGATGCTTCTAACAATACATTGTTATATACAGATGAGAATGGCGTTATTCACACCATTGAAATTGATTCAATCAATAAACATCCATGGTTAGATTCTACCACACATAAGCTTGCAACTTCACCGACAAGTAATATTTATACGAAAGGATGGGTTGGAATTGGATTTACTGAACCTTCTACAGCACCTAGTGAGAAGTTAAGAGTTAATGGAAGTATTACGGCAGTAAACAGTTACTATGCAGATTATGTGTTTGAAAACTATTTTGATGGATTCTCATCGTTGAAATATGATTATAACTTTAAGAGTTTAGATGTTGTGGAAGATTTTATTAAAGAAAATCGTCACTTACCAGGTATTACACCGATTCATCAGTTGACTAAGTCAGAGGAAGGATACGCTTTTAACGTTTCTGAGTTATCCATCCAATTATTAGAAAAAACAGAAGAATTGTATTTGCACATTATCGATCAAAACAAAGAACTCGAGGAAAAAGAAGCTAGAATCAAAGAATTGGAACAGGCCAACCAACATGTTCAACAGAAAGTAGAACAATTGGAGCAGCTGTTATTGGAATTCATGCAAAAAAACTAACTTTTTAAAACTATTCATTATGTATAAGAATCACATGATATATAAGAGAGGAAAAGTAATACTTTCCTTACTATTCCTACTTTTAATTGGCATTTCCTCCAGTGTTGCACAGACGAATATGACTAAAATTAAGGATGGTACCTTATCAGGAACAACCACTACGCCAGGATTAGGCGTTATTTTAGAGCTAGAAAGTGTAAATAAAGGATTTTTAACACCACGGTTAACTACGCAACAGCGCGATGCAATCACAGCAGCCAATAGAACAGATGGTCTATTAATCTTCAATAAAACCACAGGTTGTTTTAATTATTGGAGTACAGTACAAGATAGCTGGTTGAGTATTTGTGGGACGCCACCACCAGCTGTATTTGAGATTAATCAAATACAGTGTCAAGCCATTACAGTTAATGGAATACTCAAACAAGGAGAGTTCTTGACTGCAGCTAATTATTTAACAATACCAGTTACCGTGACACAACCTGGTACTTATGAAGTTAAAGCTCTGACAGATAATGGATACTATTTCACCACTAGTGGAACTTTTCCTTCCGCAGGTAGCTACACTTTGGTACTGCAAGGTATAGGAACACCAAATATAGGATATAGTACGGGTGAACAAGGGGATTTGTTAACGATTAGCCTGAATAATGTAACGGCTCAGTGTCAACAGTATGCCTTTGTTGAAAATGCAACTGTGAGCTATTCTATTGATTGTGCTCAAGTACGCGTGCTTGGTGATTATATGATTGGGATGAGTTTAAAACCAACCAATAAAATGGTGCTGAGTGTAAATGTTACATCAACGGGATATTGGAGTATTTCAACTAATACTACCAATGGGTACTCCTTTAGAGGCTCAGGTACTTTTAGTGCGACAGGAGTACAAGAAATCGAGTTATTAGGAACAGGTACTCCTATTCAATCCGGAACAGATACCTTTGGATTTACAACCAATTCAGATGTTACAACCAGAGAATCTTGTACAGATATTCAGGTGCAAGTAAAAGAAGTTGACTATCGCGTTGATTGTTCTAACGTTGTTTTTACGGGGGTATATAAACAAGATGAACCTACGACGGCTTCACATACTGCAAAATTATCCGTAGAGGTGAGATCAACAGGAGAAACGGTCTTGGAAACAGAAGAAGTAAATGGTATTTACTTTACGTCAGGACCACTTTCTTTCGATGGGCTAACTACTAGAGAAGTAGTCTTAACGGCTGTAGGAACGCCAATTCAAGCAGGAACATTTGAATACGTGTTAAAACCTCAAACGGGAATGGAAGCAATTTGTTCTTTTGAGCTAACCGTAACTTCACAACCTGTTTCATATACCTTACTATGTTCTTCAATTGCAACGGTTGGGGACTATGCGCCAGGTGTACCAATGACACCAATGAATATCATGTTAGTCCAAGTCAATGTTTCTTATCCAGGCCCTTATACTATTTCGACAAATACAGTAAATGGAATTCGATTCGAAGCTACGGGTACTTTTAATACTACAGGTACACAAACTGTACAACTGAGAGGTATAGGAACGCCATTGACAGGTGGTATTCACCGCTATACCATTACCTCTGACAGTGTTATTGGAGCTAATACATGTAATAAAAATATCGATTTCTTATTCCGTCGAATGAAAGTTTTAGGACTAGGATCTCTCGGATATCAACCAGGTTCAGCGGCGGCTAAATACTCGGTGGGAACAATGTTGAAGACACCTGCCAATTTTGGACCGAATGGAATCGTAAAAGTAGACGGCGTTGATGTATACGACGGAGGAACTTCTCAAGGAAATACGCTTAGGGATCATATCAACTCAAATAATATAGACATTATTGTGGTTGGATATAACTACAGACCAAATGCAGCTAGTATTGCCATATTAAGCGATTTCGTGAAAAATAAAAAAGGAGTTCTATTACATGGACAGGAAAATGATCCTACAGGTGCTCGTGATTTAATAAATTCGATCGCTCATTCCGCATCTACTTCGGTAACAGAAATCAAAAAAGTATGGGTGAATCCAATTTTCAATACAACGGATCCTGTATTAGATGGACCTTTTGGAAATATTGTAGGCTTAAACCTTGGAGGAGATTTAGATAATTCACTCTATGTAGAGGGCTATTCGAATGAATTTACACCTTTGTCATATCAAACCGGAAATTCAAATAGCATATGGGCATTGAAACATAATACGCTAGGCTTTATATTCATCGGTGATGGTGGATGGGTAGCGGGTGATGTCAGCAATACATCAACGCTCAAATGGCCTGCACCGAGAACTTCAGGCGGTGCTCCAGTTAGTAAAATGTATCACAATAACACAACTGTGCACAATAGTATTTTCTATACAAATGCATTAGCTTGGGCGATGCAATATGTACAAGCAAATATAAACGTCAATTATACAGTTCGATAAGTAATAATAAATAGGAGAAGACTCTCTTTTAAAACCCAAAAAGTAAAACCCCATCTATATAGGTGGGGTTTTTTTATATAATGCCTAAGGCTCTACAGTAGCACAAAGATGAACTGTAAAGGCCCGACCCGTTCTAAAAAGATGTAAATAGTCGCGTCCTGTTTTACCACCTCCTAAGAGCGTACGCTTTTGAAGCAACTTTATCTCGTATTTATTTTCTTTTCTGTCAAGTAAAACTAAGTAGAGTCTAGGGGTAGGGCTATTTCATATAGGTAAAGTGTAAACTATATTCGTCTTACACTGAAGTAAAGCGTAGAAAAAGAAGCGGAGCGTATAGATTTTCCACCTTTGTAACAAGGGTTGGGTGGAGTAGGGTTTAGCGGTACACTTTTACTTTTTGTTTGGCGAAAATTAACTTTCCGTAAAAAATATGTAAGCAAACGACAGCTAACCTTTACAAATAAACTTAAATTTTTAGTAATGTTGCGTATAGTTTAAAAAAATGTAAAAAATCGTATTAAGTTTGTTTTTTATTTGTTAATAGGTTATTTTTGATTGTTGTTTAATGTGAAAAAGAAACATAAAAATGGAAAACAGATTAATGTTTGACTATACAAAGAGAATATTAGAAAATGTAAGTTTTGATTCAGAACTATTTGTCAAAGAATTTAATAAAGCCTTAGTACAGATGTTGCCCTATGATGTAGATCGCTTGGAACAATGGGTAGAAGATTTTATACAAGATAAGCCAAGCTTACATCAAAAACTGGGTCAACTGCACGTACAAGAAGTATAAAGGCAATCCGTCAATATTAATATTCATACAAATAAACAAGTTTGGTTACAGTTAGTTAAAAAAGAGGGCAATTGCTCTCTTTTTTAATTATTAGAAGGATAAAAAAAATCCCGCTTTAGCGGGATTTTTTACTATTAATAGTACGTATAACGTCTTACTTGTGCAATGTATTTCGCTAAGCGAATTACTTGGTGGCTATAGCCATATTCGTTGTCATACCAAACATACATAACTACGTTTTTACCATCAGCTGAAACAATTGTTGCTTTACTGTCAAAAATAGACGGCGCAGATGTTCCAACGATATCAGAAGATACCAACTCGTTGTTCAATGAATATTTAATTTGCTCCACTAACTCTCCATTTAGAGCTGCTTTGCGCATTACTTCATTTAATGCTTCAACAGATGTTTCTTTTTCAATCTCTAGGTTTAAAACCACTAAAGATCCATTTGGAACAGGTACGCGGATGGCGTTTGAAGTCAATTTACCTGCTAACGAAGGTAACGCCTTTGCAACAGCACTTCCTGCTCCTGTTTCTGTAATAACCATGTTTAAAGCAGCTGCTCTACCACGGCGGTATTTTTTGTGCATATTGTCAACCAAGTTTTGGTCGTTTGTATAAGCATGGATGGTTTCTAAGTGTCCTTTTACTACACCAAAGTTATCTTCCATAACTTTTAAAATCGGTGTAATTGCATTGGTTGTACACGATGCCGCAGACCAAATGTTTACTTCCGCTGGGTTGTAAGCTGTATGGTTTACTCCGTGTACAATATTTGGTACTCCTTTTCCTGGTGCTGTTAATAATACTTTTGAAGCTCCTTTTGAAGATAAGTGACGACTTAATGCCTCTTCAGTTGTGAATGCTCCCGTATTATCAATGATTAACGCATTGTCAATATCGTAGGCAGTATAGTCAATTTCCTCTGGTGTAGCAGCAGAAATCATGTGTACTGTTGTTCCGTTGATGATCAAAGCATTGTTCTCTGGATCTGCAATTACAGACCCTTCAAAATCACCGTGAACAGAATCATATTTCAATAAAGAAGCTCTTTTCTCTAGTAAAACTGCATCATTCTTATCACGTGTTACAATAGCTCTCAAACGCATTTGTTGCCCTTTTCCGATTTTGTTCATTAACTCACGAGCCAATAAACGTCCAATACGACCAAAACCGTATAGCACAACATCTTTTGGAACAATTTCCCCTGTGTTTTTAGCATCTTTTAATTTACTTACAACAAAACCTAATGCATTGTTATGCTTGTTGTCTTCCAAGTGATATTCGTATGTTAAACGACCAATATCAATTCTTGAAGGAGGAAGATCAGCTTGTTGAATTGCTTTCGCTATCTCAACCGTATCAAAAATGTTAATCGGTTTTTCAACAAACTTTGCAGCATATTCATGTAAATTGATGATATCACTAACGCTACGGTCAATCAATTGATTGCGGAACATTAACAATTCAATAGATTTGTCAAACCATAAATCGCTTATGATCTTGATAAACTCTACACATGCTTTTCTTCTGTCTGCTTGAAAAGCCAATTCCTTTTCGTATAAACTTGTATCTTTCATATTGTGTTAGATTGTGTTGTATAAAATTAGTGCAAAAGTCCACTTTTTTTATGAATAAAGCAAAAGTTAAATGCTGAATTAACGCCTAACAATTTCTATAGGAAAAGTTTGATTAATTCTCCTTTAGGTGATAGTATCTCTAGTTTTGTTCTTTGATTTTCAGTTTGTTGACTGAATATTCGTTTTGCTTGTTCGATAGAGTTTATCTTTTGTCCATTGATCGAAAGTAAGATTGCGTTGGTCAATTCAGCCTTATAAGGAAGGTATTTCTCAGCGGTTATTGCCGTTATTTTAATACCGTATTTGAGGTTGAACGTCGCCTTCTCTGTTGGTGTGAGATCGCTGAATTCAATGCCTTGGAAGACAAAACTCACCGCATGGGCTTGCATAAGTTTGATGTCTTGCTCTAGTGTTTTGTTTCCGCGTTGTAGCGTTAAGTGCACCACATCACCTGGACGTTTAGTATTCAGAACATTTTTGATGTCTACAAAGGAAGAAATAGACTTTCCGTTGATTGTTGTAATGACATCGCCTGGCTGTACGTTTACTTTTGCTGCATCTGATTCAGGAACAATCGTTTGAATGTAAAACCCTTTATCTAATTGCAATTGTAATTGCTCTGCGGTAGCGGCGTTCAATTCGAAACCACTAACGCCTAATACGCCGTGCTGTACATCGCCATACTGTAAGAAATCCTCAACAATTTTTTTGGTAACATTGGACGGAACTGCAAACGCATACCCCACATAAGACCCAGTATTGGAAGAAATCATCGTGTTGATACCAATTAATTCGCCCTGTACATTGACCAAAGCACCTCCGCTATTTCCAGGGTTGACAGCAGCATCAGTTTGAATAAACGATTGAATACCTGTCTCAGACAAATTTCTCGCCTTAGCCGAAATAATACCCGCTGTAACCGTTGATGTAAGGTTATACGGATTCCCAACCGCAAGTACCCATTCGCCTAACTGAAGCGCATCCGAATCGCCAAAGGTCAAAAAAGGCAATTTTTCGTTGGTGTCAATTTTGAGTAATGCAAGATCCATCTCTCGCTCCGTTCCTATGAGCTTCGCCTTATATGTCTTATTGTTGTTTAAGGTCACTTCTAGTTCTGATGCATTGGCAATCACGTGATTGTTGGTGACAATATAACCGTCTTCAGAAATAATAACCCCTGATCCAGTTCCAATTTGGGTTTGCGTACCCCCCTTATAGCCATAGAAAAACTCCAACAAAGGATTGCTTCGCGTCGTGATGTAGCTTAGGTTTTTTACGTGAACCACTGCATGGACCGTGTTCTCTGCAGCAGCAGTGAAATCAATAGGCTCACCCGCTATCACACGACTCGAGTTGGGTGTATCTAGCCCAACTGTTTCTTCTTGTTTTTGCGGATCTTTTTGATCCAAGTAATACGTATAGCCGAATAAGGTAATCGCTGCCGTTAAAAGACAGGTGAAAAATGTAGTAAAAAATCTTTTCATAATACAATAACGGTTAAAATGAAACTAGAGTAAAAATAAAAAAGGGGAAAGGAATTAAAAAGTGTTTAACCAATGGTTAACAAAGTATAAAATCCAAGGGATTATTTGTAAATTTGGTTCCAAACTTAGCTAAAAACAATTCTATATGTTGTCCTTTTGGAAATACCAAGGAACGGGAAATGACTTTGTCATGCTAGATAACCGTCAAAAAATAGTAGATGCCTCTAATGCAGATTTAATCACCGATTTATGTGATCGCCGATTCGGAATTGGAGCCGATGGGTTGATTTTAATCGAAGAGGATGAACAAGCCGATTTTAAGATGGTGTATTTTAATGCAGACGGCAAAGAAAGCACCATGTGTGGCAATGGTGGGCGATGTATTGTCGCTTTTGCCAAACAGCTGGGCATTATTGAACAGGAATGTCACTTCAGCGCCATTGATGGAATGCACTATGCTACCATTGACGAAGCGGGAATTGTATCTCTACAAATGATCGATGTAGATGGTGTAGAAGTAAGAGATAAGCATTTATTCGTCAATACGGGTTCTCCTCATCACGTAGAAATTGTGCGCAACTTGATGTACTTTGACGTGTATAAAAAAGGAAAGCAAATTAGAAATAGCCAAGAGTATGCACCAAAAGGGACAAATGTTAACTTTGTAGAACAAGAAGGACCCAACCATTTCCGAATTCGCACTTATGAAAGAGGAGTAGAGGACGAAACCTTGTCGTGTGGAACAGGGGCAACTGCGGTAGCCATAGCCATGCACGCCCTGGGAAAAGTGGATCAAAACGAAGTGAAAATAGAAGTAGAAGGCGGCGATCTCTCCGTAGCCTTTAACTGGGAAAACCAAACCTATAAACAGGTCTTCTTAAAAGGACCTGCTACCTTTGTTTTCCAAGGAACTATTAGCATATAAAAACATGATTAGACTAGAAACTGCCGAGATAGTTCTCCGTGCATTAGAACCCGAAGATTTAGAATTTATCTATCAAATTGAAAATGATCTCAGCCTATGGGAGGTGAGTAATACCCAAACTCCTTATAGCCGTTTTTTGATTCACCAGTATTTAGAAAATGCACACCAAGATATTTACGAAGCAAAACAATTGCGCTTGGTAATCTGCGCTAAAGACACAGGTGAAACATTAGGATTGATCGATTTGTTCGATTTTGACCCCAAAAATGATAGAGCAGGAGTGGGGATTGTCATTCAGAATAGCCAAAATCGCTCGCAAGGAATTGGCTCTCAAGCATTAGAATTAGTTGTGAATTATAGCCGAGAATACCTGCATCTAAACCAACTTTATGCTAATATTGCAACCGACAATCAAGCGAGTATTCAATTGTTTGAAAAATATAATTTTACAGCCATTGGCGTGAAAAAAGCCTGGACTAGAGTGGGCCAAGAATATAAAGATGAAATTATGTACCAGTTAATATTTTAAAAAGAAATGAAATTAAAAAATATACTGATCGCACTTTCGGTAGTAGGTGCTTTTGCTTTAATAGGTTATTTGTATTTGTGGTATGAGAAAGCCTTTTCTCCCAACCTTCACGATTGGAATGAAAAAGAGTATTTCTATATTCAAACCTCAGATAACTTCCAAGATGTATTAGAAGCCTTACGTCCTTATTTAAATGATCCTGAAGGTTTTGAGGAAATTGCTAGTCAAAGAAGTTACAACAGCAACCTAATTGCAGGGCGATTCAAATTGACTAACGGTATGGACAGCTACAGTTTAATTGAAGCCTTGAGAAAAAATTCCCCTGTTCGCTTGACCTTTAACAACCAAGAACGCATTGAAAACTTAGCCGCTCGTATCGCAGATCAAGTGGAAGCAGATAGTACGGCAATGATGGAAGTATTCCTCGATCCAACTTTTTTAGAGGAAAACGGATTTACTAAAGAAAGCGTATTGGTGGGCTTCTTGCCAGAAACGTATGAGTTTTATTGGACTGTAACCCCACTGAGAATGCGCAACAGAATGCATAAAGAATACCTGAAATTTTGGAATGAAGAGAGAAAAGCTAAAGCCGCTGAACTAGGATTAACCCCCGTTGAAGTAGCTATCTTAGCGTCTATCGTACAAAAAGAAACGAGTAAAAACGACGAAAAATCCAAAGTTGCTGGGGTTTACCTCAATCGCTTGCGCATCGGTATGCCTTTACAAGCGGATCCAACCGTTGTTTTTGCTAAAAAATTGTATACCAATGATTTTGATCAAGTGATCAAACGAGTGTACCACAAAGATACAGAACTGGAATCTCCTTATAACACTTACCAAAACGTAGGACTTCCTCCAGGACCAATCTTCATGCCAGATAAAGTGTCAATTGATGCTGTATTAAACGCTGAAAAACACGACTATATGTACTTCTGCGCAAGTGTTGATCGAATGGGATATCACGAATTTGCCACTACCTTGGCGCAACACAACCAAAACAGTAGAAAATACAGCGCATGGTTGAACCAATCTGGAATAAGATAGATTGAGCCTTTGACCGTTAAGGACAAATTAAAATAAAAAAAGAGACTAAAACATCGTTTTAGTCTCTTTTTTTTGGGGTGCGTGTTTAGCTTTTGTTGCTCGAGATTAGTCCGATGGCACGGGTAAACCGTGCGTTAGATGTTTGTAAATCCGCGCCATCGGAAATACGCTATAAATCTACATCAGTAAAAATTAATCGCAATATCCCCTTCCCAAATATGGAAAAAAAAGCTCAAATGCCTTTGTTTTTCTCTATATAGTAAATGTGAACGTCTGTTATTCAGCTGTTTGTTTTGTTTGATTTTATATTTGTTCGGGTCTTCTTCGATAAACATTCGTATTTACGGGGGTTTACCCCCCATTTACCGAAGCTGACTCGAACAAGACTCGAACAAGACTCGAACAAAAACCCAACGCACGGTTTGCAAATCCACGCGATCGGACTGAATGGAAAAATACGGATCCCATAAAAACGAAAGAGGATGACCTTTTGGGTCACCCTCTTCTTATTTGAACACTATTCGCGTACTATATAACTAAATTATTTGTCAATTTCTTCTGAAGTGAAGCCCAATTTTACCGTTGGGAACTTACTTTGTGTCATTTGAATAGAGAATTCACTGTCTGCTAAGAAAACCAGTTGTCCTGATTTATCAAACGCCAAGAATTTTTGTTTGATGCGTTTAAACTCTTTGAACTCTTCGTTTTTCGGATCTTCAGGTCGCACCCAACACGCTTTGTACGCCGGAAAGTTTTCATACGTACACTTGGCACCATACTCGTGCTCTAAGCGATATTGAATTACCTCATACTGTAAGGCACCTACTGTTCCAATTACCTTACGCCCATTCATCTCTAACGTAAACAACTGTGCAACTCCTTCATCCATCAATTGATCAATTCCCTTTTCTAACTGCTTCGACTTCATTGGATCGGCGTTGTTAATGTATCTAAAGTGCTCAGGAGAGAAGCTTGGAATACCCTTGAAGCTCATAATTTCACCTTCCGTTAAAGTATCTCCAATCTTAAAGTTTCCTGTATCGTGTAACCCGACAATATCTCCTGCATATGAAATGTCAACAATCTCTTTCTTTTCTGCAAAAAAGGCATTCGGACTGGAGAATTTTAATTTTTTATTTTGACGAACGTGTAGGTAGGGCGTATTGCGCTCAAACGTACCCGAAACAATTTTGATAAAAGCTAAACGGTCCCTGTGTTTGGGGTCCATATTCGCGTGAATCTTGAAGACAAAACCACTAAATCCTTTTTCCGTTGGTTCAACCAAACGCGTATCCGATTCTTTTGGTCTAGGAGACGGAGCAATTTGAATAAAACAATCCAATAACTCGCGTACACCAAAATTATTCAACGCAGAACCAAAAAATACAGGCTGCAATTCTCCTTTTACATAGGCCTCACGATCAAAATCAGGGTAAATTTCATGGATGATTTCCAATTCTTCTCTCAATTTATCTGCTGCCGTATTGCCGATTAGGTTGTCTAATTCTTTGGACGCTAAGTCCGAAATATTAATTACATCATCGATGTTTTTTCGACTGTCATCCGTAAACAAGTTAACGTTCTTTTCCCAAATGTTATAGATTCCCTTAAAGTCGTATCCCATGCCAATAGGATAGCTTAAAGGAGTCACTTTTAGTTGTAGTTTTTGTTCTACTTCATCCATCAAGTCAAAGGCATCACGTCCTTCACGGTCTAATTTGTTGATGAATACAATCATCGGAATGTTGCGCATGCGACATACTTCAACAAGCTTTTCCGTTTGCTCCTCAACTCCTTTTGCTACGTCAATCACCACAATAACACTGTCTACTGCCGTCAACGTACGAAACGTATCCTCAGCAAAGTCCTTGTGACCTGGCGTATCCAAAATGTTGATCTTTTTGTCTTTATAGTTAAAGGCTAATACAGATGTAGCAACTGAGATTCCTCTTTGGCGCTCAATCTCCATAAAATCCGAAGTAGCTCCTTTTTTAATCTTGTTATTCTTTACTGCACCTGCTTCTTGAATAGCGCCTCCAAAAAGAAGTAATTTCTCTGTTAAGGTAGTCTTACCAGCATCGGGGTGAGCAATTACACCAAATGTTCTTCTGCGTTGTATTTCTGTTAAAAAACTCATCTCTAAAAAAATTAGGACGCAAAAATACTCATTATTTGCTGAAAATAATAATTATGCGCAGTAATCGTTTTCTAAAGGAGAGATTCTCCTTAAAAATCAAGACCCAAAGCACATCCAATTGCATAGATGACAAAGAAAATCCTCAGGAAAAAACTAAAGAGAATGTTAATCCTTAAGGTAAATAAATGCGGTATTAGTAATATTGTTAATTAAGTTTTTTAACTTGTTTATTTAAACGTATTTTTATCCGTTTTTTTAAAAATAATATCATTTACGGCTTAGAAATGTTATTTTTGTTAGCTTAATAAATAAAAGAATAGTATAGGTAATGGAGGATATGAGAATAAAGTATATCAAACACGCTGTTGTTTTATTGGCGGTGCTTTTGGGCTATACGAGTTGTAATAAACAAAAAAAACTTGACGGCGATAACTATATCGCTCGAGTAGATGATAAATATTTAGATCGTTCCTCTCTGCAAAATATCGTTCCACCGCAGACTACTGTCAAAGATAGTATAGCTATGGTAGAGCTGTTTATTAACAAATGGGCAACCAAACAATTATTGATGGATGCCGCAGCGTTTAATTTATCAGACGATAAGAAAAAGGAAATAGATGAATTAGTTGCCAATTTCAAATCAGAACTTTTAATCAAAGGCTATCTGGAGAAATTAGTGCAACAATCTGTCGATACTGTAGTTCGAACAAGTGATTTAAAAGAATATTACGATAAAATAAAATCCGGATTTAAAGTAGATGATATGTTGGTTAAACTGTCTTATGTCAACATTTTAAACTCTAATTCTCACTACAATAAGGTAAAGAGCGGTTTTAATGGTGGGAAAGACGTAAAGTACGAACTCTTAGATCAATTATCCCTTCAAATGAAATCCTATGTCTTAAATGACTCCCTTTGGGTTAATGTATCTCAAATTTACGAGAAGTTGCCCTTTATTAATTCGGAGAATAGAGAACAATATTTAAAAAACAACACCTATTTTGAGGTTAAGGATGAAAATAGTACGTACTTTGTGCGCATTAGTCAAGTATTGAGAAAAGGAGATATTGTTCCCTATTCTTATTTAGAACCCTCTTTGCGTTTGATGGTGCTAAATAACCGAAAAATGGAATTATTAAAACAGATAGAAGAAGATATTTTAAAAGATGCAAAAAAAGATAAAAATTATGAAATTTATCAGTAAGAAGGTAATGTTTGCTTTGGGGCTATCACTTGTTGTGATAGGGGGAATGCAAGCACAGAATCCAACGGGAAAAAGAAAGATTGACGGTGTAGTTGGTGTAGTTGGAGATTACGTAATCTTAGAATCAGAGATTGATAAGACCCTATTGGAGTTAAAAGCACAGCGTATTCCTATTGATAATTTGTCAAAATGTGATTTATTCGAGCGTTTATTAGAAGATAAATTATATGCCCACCAAGCTGTTCAAGACAGTATTGAAGTAAGTGACGCAGAGGTAACTAGCTTTATGAATGATCAGATCAATCGCATGGTGGAAGAAGTCGGCGGTATTGAGCGTATTTTAAGCTTTTACAACAAAAAATCAGAAGAAGATTTTAGAGATTACTTTTTTGATATTGTAAAACAAAATAAGTTAACTCAGGCAATGCAGCGCCACATTGTTGAGAAAGTAACAATTACACCAGAAGAAGTTCGACAGTTCTTTCGCACTATTCCAGAAGATGAAAGACCAACAGTAGGAGACGAGGTTGAAATTGCTGAAATTGTGATTAAGCCAGAAATCTCAAAAGAACAAAAACAAAAAGTGATTGATCGCTTAAATGAAATGCGAACTGATGTTTTGGAAAATGGAGCGAGTTTCTTTAGTAAAGCAGTTTTGTTTACCGATGATAAAGGTTCTGCAGCTAATGGAGGATTTTATTCTATTACCAAAAAAGACCCTTTTGCCAAAGAGTTTAAAGAAGTTGCCTTCAGTTTAGCAGAGGGCGAAATTTCTGCACCATTTGAAACAGAATTTGGATACCACATCATTTACTTGGAAAAAATTAGAGGACAACACTTAGATGTGCGTCATATCTTATTGGTCCCTAAACCAACAGAAAAAGCACTAGAAGAGGCAAAGACTAAAGCAGAGGGAATTCGCGAAAAAATAATGAATAAAGAAATCTCATTTGCCGAAGCAGCTGCCGCTTCATCTGATGATAAAGACACTAGACAAAATGGGGGGGTGTTGAGAGATCCAATGACGATGGATACGCGTTTTGATCTAAACAAAATGGAAGATCGCGAATTGTACTTTTTAGTAAATGCACTCAAAGAAAATGAAGTATCTCCCGTTTCTTTAAAAACAGATCACAGAGACCAAAAAAGCTACCGCATTGTGACGATCAACAAGAAGATTCCTTCACATAAAATTGACTTTGTCGACGATTATACCAAGGTAAAAAACATGGCGTTGAACAAAAAACAAGAAGAAGAGTTACAAAAATGGGTAACAAAGAAGATAAAAGATGCCTATATTAATATTCAAGGCGAATATAAAGACTGTAAATTCCGTAATAATTGGCTTAAAAACTAAGAAAATAATAATCTAAACGGTTGAAAACGACATTTTAGCAATAGACTAAAATGTCGTTTTTTATTAAATAAGATTGAATATTTGAAATATCTTAATTTTATAGGGTAAAAAATAATTAATTTCAGATTAATTGATAATAAATACTAAAAGTATTGTTGTTTATTCAGTAAAGTAGAATGTTTATAAATAATAATTTTTGGATTTGTAGGAAATAGTAAAAACTTTTGAAAATTAATTAGATTGATTAAATTTGCGACGACAAAAAATAAAATACAAGTCAAACGTTCTTTTTGAACACCAGGTGTGAGGTTTACCTTTGTTTCCCTATAACACCCCAATGAGCGTTCTATTTTTTATAGGAGGATTACAATTGGGGGGTGACAGGTAAGGCAAATACAAAAGGGAAGGCGAACAAACCACCAGATGGGCAAAGAAACACAAGGAGTAAAAACTAATACAAAATAATGGTTTATGGGGGCCAAAAGGCAAGTCCTTTTCGATAACCTGTAAGCAATAGATATTAATTATGAGCTTTTATACAGATTACATCAACGAGATTGAAGAAAGAAAAAATCAAGGACTTAACCCTAAGCCAATTGATGGTGCTGAGCTTTTAAGCGAAATCATAGCACAAATAAAAGATACAGCAAACCCACATCGAGCGGAATCGCTGCAACTTTTTATTTACAATGTTTTACCTGGTACGACAAGTGCGGCTGGAGTTAAAGCTAAATTTTTAAAAGAAATCATCTTAGGTGAAGCAGTAGTAAGTGAAATTACACCTGCATTTGCCTTCGAATTATTATCGCATATGAAGGGTGGACCTTCTATCGCAGTGCTCTTAGATTTGGCGTTAGGTAACGATGCAGCAATTGCTCAAGAAGCTGCTAAAGTATTAAAAACACAAGTGTTCTTATACGAAGCAGATACAGATCGTTTGAAAGAAGCATTTGAAAAAGGAAATGCTATTGCAAAAGAGATCTTAGAAAGCTATGCAAAAGCAGAGTTCTTTACTAAACTCCCTGAAGTAGAAGAAAAAATCGAAGTGGTAACTTTTATCGCAGGGGAAGGAGATATCTCTACGGATTTACTTTCTCCAGGTAATCAGGCGCACTCACGTGCTGACCGTGAATTACATGGATTGTGTATGATCACCCCTGAAGCGCAACAAGCGATTAAAGACCTACAAGCACAACACCCTGGTAAAAAAGTGATGTTGATTGCTGAAAAAGGTACAATGGGTGTAGGATCTTCTCGTATGTCTGGGGTAAATAACGTAGCTCTTTGGACAGGGAAACAAGCGAGTCCATACGTGCCATTCGTAAATATCGCGCCAATTGTTGCTGGTACAAATGGTATTTCTCCTATTTTCTTAACGACAGTTGACGTAACCGGAGGAATTGGAATCGACTTGAAAAACTGGGTGAAAAAAACAGATGCAGCTGGTGAAGTTGTTCGCAATGAAAAAGGAGAACCTATTTTAGAAGAGGTTTACTCTGTAGCTACAGGAACTGTTTTGACAATCAATACCAAAACAAAAAAATTATACAACGGAGACCAAGAGTTAATCGATATTTCGAAAGCTTTAACTCCACAAAAAATGGAATTTATCAAAGCAGGTGGTTCTTATGCTATCGTATTTGGTAAAAAAATCCAAACATTTGCTGCTAACGTATTAGGTGTTGATGCACCAGTAGTATTTGCTCCTTCTAAAGAAATTTCTATCGAAGGACAAGGGTTAACAGCAGTAGAGAAAATCTTCAACCGCAACGCAGTAGGGGTAACAAAAGGAAAAGTGTTACACGCAGGTTCTGACGTTCGCGTAGAAGTAAACATTGTTGGATCTCAAGATACAACAGGATTGATGACTGCTCAAGAGTTAGAAGCAATGGCTGCAACAGTTATTTCTCCTATCGTAGACGGTGCATACCAATCAGGATGTCACACTGCATCAGTATGGGACAAAAAAGCACAAGCAAACATCCCGAAATTAATGAAGTTCATGAACGACTTCGGTTTAATTACAGCGCGTGACCCGAAAGGAGAATACCATTCCATGACAGACGTTATCCACAAAGTATTAAACGATATTACTGTAGATGAGTGGGCAATCATCATTGGAGGAGATTCCCATACAAGAATGTCTAAAGGGGTAGCTTTTGGAGCGGATTCAGGAACGGTAGCTTTAGCTTTAGCAACAGGAGAGGCTTCAATGCCAATTCCAGAATCAGTGAAAGTAACATTCAAAGGAAACATGAAAGAACACATGGATTTCCGCGATGTGGTTCACGCTACTCAAGCACAAATGTTAAACCAATTCGGAGGAGAAAACGTATTCCAAGGAAGAATTATCGAAGTTCACATCGGTACTCTTTTGGCAGATCAAGCGTTTACATTCACGGACTGGACTGCTGAAATGAAAGCAAAAGCGTCTATCTGTATCTCTCAAGATGATACGTTAATCGAATCATTGGAAATCGCGAAAAGCCGTATCCAAATCATGATCGATAAAGGGATGGACAATAAAAACCAAGTGTTACAAGGCTTAATCGATAAAGCAAACAAGCGTATTGAAGAAATTCGCTCTGGTGCTAAACCAGCATTAATGCCAGATGATAACGCTAAATATTACGCAGAGGTTGTTGTTGACTTAGATATTATCGAAGAACCAATGATCGCCGACCCAGACGTAAACAATGAAGACGTTTCTAAACGCTATACGCACGATACGATTAGAGAGCTCTCTTTCTACGGGGGGGATAAAAAAGTTGATCTTGGATTCGTTGGTTCTTGTATGGTCCATAAAGATGACTTGAAAATTGTTTCTCAAATGTTGAAAAACATCGAAAAACAAACAGGTTCAGTGAAATTTAATGCGCCACTTGTTGTTGCAGCTCCAACCTACAACATCATCGACGAATTAAAAGCAGAAGGTGATTGGGAATACTTACAAAAGTACTCTGGATTCGAATTTAGCGATCTTTTGCCTAAAAACAACGCTCGTACGGAATATGAGAATATCATGTA
Organism: Myroides sp. DF42-4-2; assembly: GCF_030326445.1. Taxonomy (NCBI): domain Bacteria; kingdom Pseudomonadati; phylum Bacteroidota; class Flavobacteriia; order Flavobacteriales; family Flavobacteriaceae; genus Myroides; species Myroides sp. DF42-4-2. Next base: position 368 of record NZ_JACAKI010000032.1, on the reverse strand, counting down.
TTTAGAGCGTCCTGGTTGTAACCTATGTATGGGGAACCAAGAAAAAGCAGCAAAAGGAGATACAGTAATGGCTACATCCACACGTTTATTCCAAGGACGTGTAGTAGAGGATTCAGAACGCAAAAAAGGAGAATCTTTGTTAGCTTCAACACCAGTAGTTGTACTTTCTGCTATCTTAGGTAGAGTTCCTACAATGGAAGAATATAAAGCTTCTGTTGAAGGAATCAACTTGACGAAGTTTAAACCAATTTCGACGAAGTAGTTCTTTTAATAGAATAGATACAATAAAAAGACACTGTACCAAAAACTGTGTAAGTATAAAATTCTGCTTGGGTTAAAACCGAGCAGAATTTTTTTATATATTTAAT
>NZ_JACAKI010000031.1:0-19982 GCF_030326445.1 Myroides sp. DF42-4-2 | reverse complement strand
GCAACGAACAACGAGCAACGAACAACGAGCAACGAACAACGAGCAACGAACAACGAGCAACGAACAACGAGCAACGAACAACGAGCAACGAACAACGAGCAACGAACAACGAGCAACGAACAACGAGCAACGAACAACGAGCAACGAACAACGAGCAACGAACAACGAGCAACGAGCAACGAACAACGAGCAACGAACAACGAGCAACGAACAACGAGCAACGAACAACGAGCAACGAGCGACGAGCTAGAAAGAATATTATAAAACAGATTTTATTTTTTGTTAAAATTAACATATATTTATAGCTTATCTATTAAACCAGGAACCTATGAGATATTTTTCTTGCGTCGTCGTTTTCTTTAGTTTTTATATCCATACTTTGTATGGGCAGCAAAATTTAGTATTGAACCCTAGTTTTGAAGATGTGAATGAGGAAGCATTAAGTTGTGATACTTATTCTTCTTCTCAAGAGTTTGAAAGTGCTATTAATTTTTGGAAATGCCCAAATCCAACATCTGATATTTTTCATACAAGTTTACCAGAATACTGCAATTCAAACCCCAATTATTCAGTTTTAACTAATAGGTATCAAATGCCTAGAACGGGTAATGCTATGACTGGTTTTTCGTCTTATATGATAGATGATCCTGATATTTTTCCCGCAACAGAAAGTATTGAAGGTCAGTTAAGTGCGTCTTTGGTTGAAGGTAATACATATAGAGTAAGGTTTTATGTTTTATTAGCAGATTTATCTGAAATAGCATCCAATAATATTGGTATAAAATTCTTTAGTGAATCATATAGTGAAAGAAGTGAAAGTATTTCTAGAGGTGATACAGATGCAAATTATACACAGGTAATTACAGACAAGGAAAACTGGCATTTGATTGAATTAGAATTTACTCCTCAAATTTCGGATTTAAAGTATTTTATAATTGGTAATTTTTTCTCTGGTTCAGAAACTCTGATTGAAGTTTTTAATCCTTTAGGCGGTGGTTTATTCGCCTATTATTTTATTGATGATGTTTCAATAGAAAATATTTCTCCTCCTACTTTTGAAATATTTGGACCGTTTTGCAAGGGAAGTACTTTTATTTTACCAGAACAATCAGAAAATGGTCATACAGGTCGTTGGTCGCCTGCAGTTAATAACCAAGAAACAACAACCTATACTTTTACCCCTGATAATCCTGATGTTAACCCTGTAACTTTAACCGTTGAGATAATAGAACCTCATATAGAGCCTATTTTTAATCTAGAAACAACAGTATGTAACGGAACAACAATTATTTTACCCAATGTTTCAGAAAATGGAATAGCAGGTACATGGTTTCCTGAACCAAATAACCAAGAAACAACGACGTATACGTTTACCCCTGAAGCAGGTTCTTGTGCGTTAGAAGCTTCTATTACCATAGAAGTAGTCGATATACTAATCCCTGAGTTTACTCTTTCTTCTTTTATCTGTGAAGGAAGTGCGTTGGTTTTACCAGAATTATCAAATAATGGAATTTCTGGTATTTGGACACCTGCTATTAACAACCAGCAAACAACGACATACACTTTTACCCCAGTAGGGCATGATTGTGCTGTACCTATAAAAGCAACAGTAGAAGTTAAACGAATCGATACTCCTTTATTGAATTCCTATTGTGCCAAAAATGAGCTTTATGTTGAAGTTGTTCATCCAGATTTAGAAAATCAATTTCAGTGGCAGATTAACGGTATAGCCATTGAGGAATTGTCTCCAACGATTCGATTGACTAAATATGCTACTTTACTACATGATAATCAAAATAGAGTAACAGTAAGCATGACCAATACTTCAGGTTGTGTTAGCACGAACACAATCGAAATTGAAAACAAAAATCTTTGTTTAATTCCCAAAGGTATTTCCCCTCAGGGTGATGGATTAAATGACACCTTTGATATCAGCCATTTTGGAGGAGTTTCTCTTCAAATTTTCAATCGCTATGGGATGAAAGTGTATGAGAAGAAAAACTACAAGAATGAATGGTTTGGACAAACAAATTCGAGTACTACACTATTGCCTAGTGGAACGTATTTTTATCAGATTATAACCCATAGAGGAGAAAATCATACGGGTTGGGTGCAGTTGGTGTATTAGGAGGCGCGGTTTGTTTTTTGCGCGGTTTGTTTTTTGCGCGGTTCGCACGGTTTGTTTATTTTCTTCATTTGTAAGATAATTATGCTTTACAACGAACAACGAACAACGAGCAACGAACAAAGAGCAACGAACAACGAGCGATGAGCGACGAGCGACGAGCAACGAGCGACGAGCAAAGAACAACAAAATCTATGCGGTTTATCTCACCGAGCTTATATTTTGTTTTGGTGTTCGATGAATCTACACTTCGTTACGATTTTCAGTTCGTTACGATTTGTTTTTTGCGCGGTTTGTTTTTTGCGCGGTTCGCACGGTTTGTTAAATCTCTTCATTTGTAAGATAATTGTGCTTTACAACGAACAACGAACAACGAACAACGAACAACGAACAACGAACAACGAACAACGAGCGACGAGCGACGAGCGACGAGCAAAAAAATCTGTGCGGTTTGTTTTTTGCGCGGTTTGTTAAATCTCTTCATTTGTAAGATAATTGTGCTTTACAACGAGCGACGAGCGACGAGCGACGAGCAAAGAAATCTGTGCGGAGTATCTCACCTATTTTATATTTTGTTTTGGTGTTCGATGAATCTACGCTACGCTACGATTTGTTAAATCTCTTCATTTGTAAGATAATTGTGCTTTACAACGAACAACGAACAACGAACAACGAGCGACGAGCGACGAGCAACGAGCAAAGAGCAACAAAATCTATGCGGTGTATCTCACCTAGTTTATATTTTGTTTTGGTGTTCGATGAATCTACACTTCGTTACGATTTCCCCTCACCTTTTTAAAATTTCTCAATCGCACCTAATCCAAACAGCGCAAAATCGTATTTTACAGGATCAATAGGATCCAATTCACCCAAAGCCGTATCCAATTCCAATAGCGCTTTGGCATCGTTTTGGGTGCGTTTTAAAATGCCTAGTTTACGGGCCATATTGCCTGAATGTACATCGAGTGGACAAGATAACTCACTAGGAGATACGCCTTTCCAGATGCCAAAATCAACACCGGCATTGTCGTTTCTCACCATCCACCTCAAGTACATATTTATTCGCTTTGCAGCTGAACCTTTTAACGGGTCTGAAATGTGTTTTTGGGTACGCGATTGGTGTTGAATTTCAAAGAATATCGTTTTAAACTTCGAGATACGCTCTTGTAGGGGGAAAGACGTATCACTAAATACAGCTTCTAAGCCTCCGTGGTTGAGGTATATGTGTTGCAAAGCCTGGATAAAAGTAACGAAATCCGTACTGTTAAAAGTGCGGTGTACAAAGCCTTCTAAAGCGTCTAAATGATCTTCATTGTGATTCATGACGAAATCATAGGGAGAATTACCCATGAGTTCCATCATCTTATGCGCATTTTTGATGATCATCCTGCGATTGCCCCAAGCGATGGTTGCACTTAAGAAACCAGCAATCTCGATATCTTCTTTTTGGGTGTATAAATGAGGAATTTGTACAGGATCATCCACAATAAAAGAGGGATTGTTGTACAACACTACCTTTTCGTCTAAAAATTCTTTGAGCTCTGTTTGATTCATAAAGACAAAGCTAGGGAATTATTGGCAGGAATAACTATAGTTTGCAGAATGAAGTGATCAAATACTACTGTAGCCAAAATAAACACCACAGACTCCGTCAGGCTAAAAGCGGCGGAATACATAAAGAAAATACAAGCTGTTGAAAAAAGACGGCTAATATAGCGTCTTACGGGTTGATTACCCCATCAGTCATGACCAATTTGCGGTCAGCCATATCGGCTAATTCCTCGTTGTGGGTCACGATTACAAAAGTTTGATTAAACTCATCTCTGAGTTGAAAGAAGAGATTGTGTAGGTTTTCGGCTGTTTTGGTATCTAAATTTCCAGAAGGTTCATCAGCAAAAATCACTTTGGGTTTGTTGATCAACGCTCGGGCCACGGCGACGCGTTGTTGTTCTCCACCCGAGAGTTCGGATGGGTAGTGATGAGCACGTGGAGACACGCCCAAATAGTCCAATAATTTTTTAGCCTCTTCTTCCGTTTCTTTTCTGTCTTTCCCTGCGATATAGGCAGGAATACACACGTTTTCTAAGGCGTTAAATTCTGGAAGCAATTGGTGAAATTGAAAGATAAATCCCAGGTTGAGGTTTCTAAATTTAGAAATTTCCTTATCGTTTAATTTCAACACATCTGTATCATGGATAAAGAGCGAGCTATTGGGCTGAATAGTAGGTTTATCCAATGTCCCTAAGATTTGAAGTAGCGTTGTTTTTCCAGCACCGGAAGCGCCGACAATCGAAATGATTTCTCTTTCTTTGATGTGAAGATCAACACCCTTTAAAACCTCTAGTTGGTCATAAGATTTTCTAATATTCGTTGCTCGTATCATACTGTTGTTTTTGATCGGCTACAAATTAACAATGTTTTGTTCAATTAAAAATTAAAAAGAGAAAAATATTTTAAATCTACCTAGATTTCCCGCTATAATTGATAACTTAGACTTCTGAAATGTATGAGATAAAAGTAAAAAGTAGATGAAAAAAGCGATAGTAGCTGGCGGTTGTTTCTGGTGTACAGAAGCCGTATTTAAGCGTTTAAAAGGCGTCACAGCAGTATTACCTGGATATATTGGCGGCAAAAATGAAAACCCAACCTATGAGCAAGTGTGTACGGGGGAGACTGGACATGCTGAGGCGATAGAAATTACCTATAATGACAATGAAGTAAGTTATACAGAATTGTTGGAGATCTTTTTTGCGACGCATAATCCGACCACATTAAACCGACAAGGGGAGGATGTAGGTACGCAATACAGAAGTGAGATTTTCTACCTCGATGAGGCCCAAAAGCAAGCAGCAGAGGAGTATATTGGAATTTTGAGGGACGAAAAAGTATTTGATCAACCGATTGTGACCCGCGTGAGTCCTGCTTCAACCTTTTATGTTGCCGAAGATTACCACAAGAATTACTTTGAACGCAAAGGGACAGAGAATCCGTATTGCCAGCTGGTTGTAAAACCAAAGGTTGATAAATTTGAACAGAAGTACTCAGCCAAACTCAAATAATACACTACATGACCCAAGAAGAACAAGTGCGCGCTAGTCAAATCAAAAGAAGACAACTTATTACAGGTTTATTCCTTGACCTCCTTGGAATGGCGAGTTATTTGTTGCCGGGAATAGGTGAATTTACGGACCTGATTTGGGCGCCCATCTCCGCTTTTATTCTAGCGAAAATGTACCCAGGAAAAATCGGAAAAGTAGGGGCTATCGTCAATTTTATTGAGGAACTTGCTCCAGGAATAGATATTATTCCAACCTTTACCTTAACTTGGGTATACACCTATTACTTTCAGAAGAAAAGTTTCTAATAAATAGTGTTTTTTATTTTGTTAAAATCATAAATTTTTCTTAACTTTAAAGTGCTTTCTTTAGATGAGGAAGAAGTGAAAAAGGATTGATTAACTATAAACCATATTTTATGAGAAACTTAATTGTGATTATTTGTAGCATTTTCTTATTTGTTAGTTGTAAAGAAACAAAAAACAGTAGGGCTTTGGGGGATGAGAATGCAGGAAAGACATTAATAGGATGGTACTATTATAATTTAGGAGAAGAAAAGTATGATGATTTGAAGCAATATTTAGATGAGGATTTCTTTAAAACTACAACAGAAGAAGCGTTTTTTACAAAGTTGAAACAACGTGAAGGCGAGCTAGGACACATAGTAAAAGCTGTTTTTAAAGAAGGTGATATGACAGAGGAGAACAAAAAAGAAAAAATTAAAGAGTTTGAATTTGAATATGACGTTCAATACGAAAAAAAGACTACAGTTGAAAAATTCAAACTAATTAAAAGAGGAGACGAGTTTAAGATCGCTAAAATTGATTTTTAAACCGATATACGTATAAAGTACAACAGTGTACTTCCGAAAAAGAGGGTGTCCCAAAAGGGCACCCTCTTTGTTTGGTATAAAAGCCTGTTCACGGGTTGTAATCAAGGAGGTTGCCCTATCCTTGCTCTTCGTTTTCTTTTATATAACAGCGTAGTCCATGTATGCTGCGTCCATAGTGTGTCTATTAAAACAAGGCTTTTTAATAGACACACTATGGACGCATTATGGACACACTATGGACTCATTACCTAGAAATCTGGTCTGATACTTTGTCTCGTCCTGATATAGCTGTACGGTTCTTGTTTATCATCCTGTTCTCTACTATAGCATTGATCCTTTTTTACTCCTGAGATAAGAGCGTAATTTACCAATAAAGCCGTACATTTGTTTGTTGTTAAACGAAAGGGATAGCCACCTGTTGATTCTCCTTTTGTTTAATCAAAGTGTAGGTAAACCTACCAATTGTGAAGGAAGGCCAAAGCTGAAAGCACCTAAAAACCGAAAGCTCTACTAAAACAAGGTTATGGAATATTTGTATCTATTCATCATTGTTCTCCTGTTAGCCGTGATTGGCATTCTGTTGTATTTTTTACTCAATTACAACAAACAACGCGTTGCTTTTGAGAAGGAAAAAGAATTATTTGACACCAAATTGAGGTATTTACAATTAGAAAATCTCGAATCGAGGTTAGATCCCCACTTGTTTAAAAATATTTTAAACTCCATTCAGTCTCACGCCTATCAAACGTATTACGCCCTGGATAAGATGGCGGGAGTTTTGGATTATATCTTATACGATAGCCAGCGCAAACTCGTTACGCTCAAAGAAGAACACGAATTTGCAATGCGTTTGATTGACATCAACAAGATTAAGCTCAATCCGTTGTTTCGTTTGGACGTTCGCTCAAATATAGGCGAAGTAGAAGTGCTGTATACCGAAGATTTAGTTGCCCCATTAATCTGTGTTGAACTTATTGAAAACGCATTTAAACACGCAGATTTAACAGGAAATGATGCTTTTATTTCCATTTTGTTTAAATTAAAAAAAGGGCAGTTTGATTTAGTGGTTTCCAATAAGAAATCCTCCAAAGGATCACTGCGAAAAGAAAAAGGAGGGTATGGACTTTCCGCCTTGCGTGAACGCCTGCATTTGATCTATGGTCCATACTATAAATTAGAAAAATCAGAAGATGACCAAGTGCATTCTATGCATCTAAAAATTAATTTGAATGAATTCAAAACTAAAATGTATACTCTTAGATGATGAGTTATTAGGACTGAAATACTTAAAGATGCTATGCGAGCAAATTGCTGAGATAGAAGTTGTTAAAGTATTTGATGATCCTGTTTCTTTTGTAGAAGAAGCTCCTACTTTAGATTTTGATGTGGCTATTCTCGATATTAATATGCCGGGGATGGACGGGTTAAGTGTGGCTCAACTATTGACCAATAAAGGGGTGATTTTTGTCACTGCTTATAAGGAATATGCCTTGGAAGCCTTTGAGGTAGACGCCATTGACTATATCGCCAAGCCCATTAAGAAGGAGCGTCTACAGCGTGCAGTACAAAAGGCGATGCGTCAGTTGAAACCTGTGGAGCTCAATGCGTCTTTAACGATTAATTCTAACAAGGGTAAGGCTATCTTGCAATTTGAGGATATTCTTTATATCAAGACCTGTGAAAGTGATGGACGTGATAAGGAGATCTTTCTCGAGGGAGATCAACAGCTAATTGCAAAGAATATATCCCTGGATAAACTGGTGGAAGTTTTACCCGCAGCCAAGTTTTGTCGCATTAATAAACGCGAAATTATTGCCCTTAAAATTGTGCGTTTCTTTGGGCATGATCTCATTACCACCCAGCTTTTAACCGAGCAAGGAAAACCGCTCGAACTCACCTTAGGGGTGACCTTTAAGACCGATTTCTTGGACAAGATTTAATTTCGTTACAAGAATTTAGCGTTTCATTACAAGAAAGCTTGTTTTCAACCCAGTAGAGTGGTTTGATGTTTATACTATGTAGACTTTTGTCTTCGAAATAATAAACCTCAACCATTATGTCAAAATATAGGAATTCCCTCCTTTATGTCTCTATTATCGGTGGATGTACGGCACTAATTTATTGGGTTGTCACCCAAGGATCAAAATTAGAAGTAGGTACAAAAGCGATTGTTTCCGAAAGTACAGCCTGGGAAAACTTTATAAAAACCTTAGTTCACAACCTTGAAAGCCCGTTAGCCTTACTTTTAGCACAAATTGTGACCATTGTATTGGTGGCGCGTATTTTTGGATGGATTTGTAAAAAAATCGGACAACCAGCTGTGATTGGTGAAATTATCGCTGGTATTGCCTTAGGACCCTCTCTAGTAGGAACGTATTTTCCGGAGTTTTCCGAGGTGATGTTCCCCGTTCAGTCGTTGGGTAATTTGAGCTTTTTAAGCCAGATCGGTTTAATTCTCTTCATGTTTGTCATCGGAATGGAACTAGACCTCAAAATACTCAAAAACAAAGCGCATGATGCAGTCTTAATTAGTCACGCAAGTATTGTCATCCCCTTTGCCTTGGGAATGGCTTTAGCCTACTACATTTTCGAATCTTTTGCTCCTGACGGTATAGACTTTCTCTCCTTTGGCTTATTTCTAGGTATCTCCATGAGTATTACCGCCTTTCCCGTACTGGCGCGTATTGTACAAGAACGAGGCCTACAAAAGACCAAAATAGGCACGATTGTTATTACCTGTGCTGCAGCAGATGATATTACTGCTTGGTGTATTTTGGCCGCTGTCATTGCGATTGTACAAGCAGGTAGTTTTGTAAGTTCACTTTATATCATCGGACTGGCTATTATATACGTAATTGTGATGCTTAAGCTCGTTCGTCCTTTCTTGGCGCGCATTGCAAAATATCAAGGAAGTAGTAAAATACTGACCAAGGGAACCGTAGCTATCTTTTTGCTGACTTTAATTATTTCTGCTTATTGTACAGAAGTAATTGGGATTCACGCTTTATTCGGTGCTTTTATGACGGGAGCCATCATGCCTGATAATATGAAATTTAGAACCATATTTATCGAAAAAGTAGAAGATGTTGCTGTTGTACTATTCTTGCCCTTATTCTTCGTCTATACAGGATTGCGCACAGAGATTGGATTGCTCAACGAACCGTATTTGTGGAAAATAACAGGCTTAATCATTTTAGTTGCCACTGTAGGAAAGTTTGTCGGTAGCGCGATCACGGCAAAGTTTGTCGGAATAAATTGGCGGGATAGCTTGACCATTGGCGCCTTGATGAATACCCGTGGTTTAATGGAGCTGATTGTGCTAAATATAGGGTTTGACTTAGGTGTAATGACTGGCGAAGTATTTGCTATGATGGTCATTATGGCACTAGCAACCACCTTTATGACAGGTCCTCTTTTAGATCTAATCGCCAAAGTATTTGGACCATTAGGCGATGAGCCTCAACACAAGGGCGTGGTCATAGGAAAATATCAAGTGTTTTTGTTCTTTGAAAATAAGTTGAGTTTGGCGCCATTGATGAAGCTAGCCAATGCCTTCACGGGAAAATCTAGTGCAGATACACGTATTACTGCGATGCATATGATTGATAGTGAGGAACTCAACTCGTTTAATACCCAAGATTATGAGGAGGACATCTTTGAGGCGGTACAAGAGCAGTCCACCGAAATGGACCAAGAAGTACAAACGTATTACAAAGTGTCCAACGACATTGAAAGTGATGTGGTAAACCTGGTACATCAAGAAACCTGTGATTTACTGTTGATTGAAATGGGATATTCGATTTACCGCGGTTCAGTACTCGGAAATATTTTGGGGTTTACCACGCGAATAATAAATCCCGATGTGTTGTTGAACAAGGTAACAGGACGGGAGAAATTGTTTGAAAATTCGTGGTTTAACGCCCGTACGCAACAGATCATGAACCGAACTAAAGTGCCATTGGGAATCTTAATCAACAAAGATTTTGAAAAAATGGATCACGTATTCTTGCCTATTTTTAGCAAAGGAGATTTAAAATTGTTGTCCTATGCACAAAAAATGATTCGCAATAATGAAGTGCAAGTGTCCATTTTAGATGCTACTGGGGAGTTGGAGAACCACACTGAATTTAAAGAAAACATAAGGCTAATTGAACAATACAAGCCCAATCATATTCGCATTGTAAGCAGTAAGGTGGTATCTAAGGAATTTATTGAAGAATTTGATTTGATGCTCATCACTTTAGACAGTTGGAAGAAGTTGGTTGAAACGAGAAGTATCTGGTTAAATCACGCGCCTTCTATGCTTCTGATGCAATCCTTATAACTAATTAGTTATGTTGTTTTATATTAATTTGCTGAAACCTCAAGCCCTTGGCTTGAGGTTTATTTTTTGATCCAGTTCATTCTTGGGGTCCCGATAAACTTGCCCCGTCATTTTTATTGAGTTTCATAAATACAACACTCGATAAGATCGTTAATGCGCCCATGACCAAAAACGTATAATTGAATACGGCTGTTGGATGCTCAGGGGTATCAAGAGAACTGTTTCGGAAGAGTTGCAAGAACATAGCTGAGATGGAAATACCCAAACTGATGGCTAATTGCTGTGTTACAGAAAGTAAGCTATTGGCATCACTAGAGGTAGTGTGATCTAAATCTGCCAAGGAGATGGTATTCATAGAGGTGAATTGTACCGCATTAAAGGCTCCGTTGCAGATCATCAAGAGGATGATAATGAAAAAAGGCGTATGTTCATTGACAAAGAAAAATAGGCTGATGAGGATTCCCGTGGCAATGGTGTTGAATACCAACGTCTTTTTGTAGCCAAAGCGCTTGACAATGGGCACGACAAAATTCCTCGATATCAAGTTAGATAAAGCTTGAGGAATCATCATTAACCCTGCGTAAAAAGCAGAGTAGCCAAAGCCAAGTTGCAAGAGCAGAGGAATCATCAGCGGCATACCACCGATACCAAAACGCGTTACTAGATTTCCGATAAGCCCAATATTCAACGTTTTAATTTTAAACAAGTCGAGCTTGATTAAAGGATGCGTACACTTTTTGGCATACCAGATATAGGCAACGATTAGCAGCAGGGCGAGCACAAAGAGGACGATCAGTTGAATTGGCCCAAGGCGAGGAGAATTCCAACGTTCAATAACCAAGGTAAGCATAGTTAGGCCACCGCTAAATAAGATCCAACCAATGAGGTCGAAGCGCTCCACCTTATTGGTAAAATTGGGGATAATACTTCGAGCCATCAAAATAGCAATAATACCAACGGGTAAATTGATGAGGAAGATCCAGTGCCAAGACAATTTTTCCACGAGAAAACCTCCAGCAGTAGGACCTAACATAGGACCGATTAAGGCGGGGATCGTAATGAAATTGATAATCTTGAGCAGTTGATCTTTGGGGTAGGCGTAAAGCAAGGTTAAACGCGCAACAGGCACCATCATTGAACCTCCAATTGCTTGAAATATACGAGCAAAAATCAATTCATTTAAAGTATTAGATAAGGCGCAAAAGAGAGAACCTAAAGAAAATAGTGCCACGGCAAGAATAAAAATGCGCTTGGTACCATAGCGATCGGCTAACCAACCACTCAGCGGAATTAGCAATGCAACCGTCAAGGTATAAGATACAATGATACTCTGCATCTCCAAGGGAGATTCACCTAAGCTTTTGGCAATTGAAGGAAGACCTGTATTGAGGATTGTCCCATCTAATGCCTGCATAAATATGGCTAAAGCACCGAGATAGGGGAGATATTTTTGGACTTTTGGGTCTTGTATTATTCCTGCTTCCATGTAAAAATTGCGTTTCTATTTAAAAAATGAATGTACCATTTTACATTTAGCTTCACAATATTTTGGCATAACATTTATGATTGTGAGCCAAAATGAAGTGCATTGTATTGCGTTTTCGAACGTTTAAATAAGGGAAGTAGTTGGTTTATTGTTCAATCCAGTTGGCGATCATTTGCCTTCCTGCTGTGGTGATATAAGACTCAGGGTGAAATTGAATTCCCCTGATATTTTTGGTTTGATGTCTGAATGCCATCAGCACATTATCGCTACTTACTGCGGTAATCAAAAGTTCTTTGGGAAAATCGCGCTGTGCTAGTGCCCAGGAGTGGTATAATCCGACTTGGGTTTTGTCAGCTATGTTTTGAAAGAGTAGATCAGGGGTAACCAGCTCTAATGAACGTGCCTGACCGTGAAATACTTGTTCCACATTGTAGAGGGTTGCCCCGTAATATTCGCCAATAGCCTGATGTCCCAAACACACCCCTAAAATGGGTTTATGATCTTCATAACGCGCCAAAATATCGAATAAAATTGGATAGGCTCGTGGCACATCGGGACCAGGAGATAGCACCAATTGATCGTAGCGCGCTAAATCGTCGAGCTTGACCTGATCACTATAAACCACAGTAACCGAACAAAGCGGGTGTTCATCAAATAGTTGATACAAATTGTAGGTAAATGAATCCCGATTGTCGATAATTATAATTTCCTTCTTTTGGCTCATAAACAATTTGTATTTTTGGCCTTCACTTTAGCATTAAACATGGGCATCAAAGATACAATTATCTCGAGTATGAATGAATTGGGCAAGGCAAGAAAACCCTTTTTATTTTTTGTCGATTACAAAGGAGAACACGGTCAAGTAATTCCCCTCGATGAATTGGATGCCGAAGAAATACGTTATCAATTTAACAATCAAACCAATAGCGATAAGCCTGCTGAGTCAGTTCAGCCTTTATTGCACTCCCAACCCCTTGCATTTGCTACCTATCAGCAAAAATTTGACCGTGTGATGCATCAAATACAAAAGGGAAATACGTATTTACTTAACCTGACCGTGTCAACGCCAATTACACTTGAGGGAACATTAAGCGATGTTTTTCACGCGAGTAAAGCCAAGTACAAATTGTGGATAAAAGATCAATTGGTTTGTTTTTCACCCGAAACATTCGTTCAAATTAAAGAAAATCGAATATACTCCTTCCCGATGAAGGGCACGATTGACGCTTCACTTCCTCAAGCTGAAGCGCAGCTGCTACAAGACGAAAAGGAAACGGCAGAACACTATACTATTGTCGATCTCATTCGCAACGATTTAAACCGAGTAGCTAAAAAGGTACAAGTTGATCGCTTTCGCTACCTCGATAAATTAAAGACATCTAAAGGAGAGTTGTGGCAAATGAGCTCACAAATTAGCGGGGATCTTCAACAAGGGTGGCAGGACAAGCTAGGTCATATACTCAGCGAGTTGTTGCCTGCAGGATCTATCACGGGATCTCCCAAAGAGAAAACAGTTCAAATTATCGAGGAGGTAGAAGGATATGACCGTAATTATTATACGGGTGTTTGTGGATTGTTCACGGGAGATGCTCTGGATACAGCTGTTATGATCCGCTTTATTGAACAACAAGGACAGCAGTTGTACTACAAGAGCGGTGGAGGAATTACTTTTGGCAGTGAGGCCCAAAAAGAATATGCAGAAATACTGCAAAAAATATACATCCCCCTATAGGCGTTCAACCGCTCAAGGGGAAGAGCATCGTTATTTTTCCTTTCTGTTTCCTACGGTAAAGCGAAAAAGAAAAAATCGAGCATAAAGAAAAGGAGCTTATAGGCTCCTTTTAGAAGACAGACGAAGTGAATGGGGACAAGCGTAGAATTTTGCACTATTTCTAGTCAATGCACTTCGAGGGTGGTAAAGAATTGTTGTAGTTGTTTTGCGGTGTTTTGATCGAGTACCAAATTGTATTTTTTTTCTTCCTTGTGATCCGCTGTATAATCAAATAGCAATGGATACAGCTGCTTGAACTGTAGGTGTAGGGTGGCGGCTTCTTTGTTTTGTGCATAAAGTGCCAAGTGCAACAACGTAGTTAGGTGTTTGGTTTTTGGTAAATAACGCAGGTGATGTAAGATATACAGCTGAAACTTTAGCACGAAGTATTTGTGTAACTGAGAGGTGCTGATAAAGGTTTCACTCGTTGAGCTTGCCCAGTCCGGTGATAGGAGGGCATAGGTTTTATCTGTGAGGATCTTTTCCTTAAAAGCAGCTAATTTATTGCCGATTACGGTACTTTTATGCCAGTGAATTTGAGGGTAATATCCGTTGGAATACACGCGGTTTTTGGATTTTAGTATTCCTTTAAAAAAAGAGGCGAAAAAATCAACGTTATCCTGTATATAGCAACGCGTATGAGCAAGAATCGTAAAGTGAACCCCTTCATCTTTCCTTGCTACTTCTTTGATGCACTGATACAGCGCTTTGGAAGGTTTTTTATGCGTTATAGCAAGCAAGTAATAGTGCTTCACTTGTTTATTCTGATGAATGTATAGCGTTTGGTGGAACTGATAAATCTCTTCAACTTCATGAGTATCGAGAAGAGGCAGTAGCTTTTCTTTGTATTTAAAGGAGTCGTTCTGTTTCTTTTTACTGCTTTTTTTGGGAGTGACCAAGGCTGTTTTTCGATCGATTTCAGCGAGAACCTCTTCTACAATTTGCTGTAGTTTTTTCTGTACTTTTTTTAGAGCAGAACTCCAGGTCATGTCCTGAGTAGCCTGACTGAGTAAGGTCAAATCCTCTAAGAGATAATAGGTTTGACTGTGGCGCTTTACAAAAAGCGTTTGCATTTGGGGGAGGATTCGCTCGAGGAGTAGCAGGCGTTTAGTAAAGGTATCCGCTGTATTTTTCACCCCAATTAGCAGGAGTTCTAATACTTCAAAGTTGTACTCTAGTGCTTTGAAATAAGCGAGTGTGCTCCCATTTATTTTAGAAGCCACAAAATCCTGACAGTAGGACGTTAACAAGGCTTGTTTTTCGCGATAAAGCCCAATAAACGAATCCATAGGATGAAATAACAGAGGCGGAAAAGGGCGGTCTTGACACTGATAGAGTAGGCGATCTTGAGATAGACTTGTTTTGAATAGGGTATTCCCCATAGTGCGATGGACGTTTAGATCTTGTTCATCGAGTAGAACAATCAAAACGTTGTGCGCTTTGTAAAGCGTATTGACATAAGCGGGCGGAAAGTGAATGCCTGCTTTTGTTTTATTGGGAACATACATCCAAAGGGCATGTAGCTGTTTCGAATCCCAAATAGGACCAAACCAAATCGTGTAACAGTGATTTTCACTGATGCAATTGTTCACTTTTTGTAGTAAATCGGAGGAAAATACGAGGGCTGATTGAAAATGTAGATTTGACTTCATAATAACGAATTTTAAAATATTTGAAATTTTAATATTTATAAGTAAATTTTGATTTTATTGCGTAATTAGTACTTATAATGTTTATTCTTTGTCGTTTTTTATTTATTTTTGTCTTTTAGATATAAAAACAAAGTTACGAACAATGTTTTTGGTTTTCCTAAATTATTACATATACAGTTCGTATATTTTTATTAAATTCTTTATATATGGATAAAATTCAGCGTATCAATGAAGCAATCAAATGGTTGGTTTTTGAAGGATTGGCTAAAAACCATACCGATTTAGCTCATAAATTAGGGTATAAAAAGTCTTCATTTTCTCAGATCATCAACGGAAGAGTAAATATTAGCACAAGTTTTATCAATAGGCTTGTGACTTTTGCTCCCATATTAAATCGTAAGTGGTTGCTCAACGGGGAAGGGAGTTTGTTTCTATCTCAGCCAAAAATTGTGCAGGAAGAGGTGCTCAAGGGGCATTTCAGAGGTATTAATTTACTGATGGAAAACGATGCCACCTATTGTTCAAAAAGTGAAATTCCCGAATTTTTATACAACAAACGCGGCAATACTTTTGTGTTTTACCAAGGAGGTAAAATGAACATTGAAGTTTTTAAAGTCCCGTTTTCCTCTCATAACACCTATATCAGCAGTTTTTCGGATGCCACTGCGTTGCGATCACACTTTGCCAGTGTAGATTTTAGCATTGATTATTTTGAGTTGGGCTACTATCAAGCCTTTGAGATTAGTGGAGATACCATGAATGGAGGTAATATTGAAGACACTCCAGATGGAGCAGAAGTACTCGCTAGAGAGATCAATAAAGATTTGTGGCAAGGGGGATTTAAGCCAACGAAGTATGGATTTATCCTAGTGACAAAGGATCATATTTTACATAAAGATATTACGAATTACAGTGAGAATACAGGGTTGTTGCAATTGTCAAGTCGCAATGTCAACTATGGGGTTATGGAATATCCCCTCGAAGAAGTCCTCCAAATTTTCCACGTAATCAAACGCTTTTTTTAAGCGCAGTCTGCTGTCGTACAAAACGCGAACGCCGTTTGTGTTTTGTAGGTGGCAAGACCCAAAGCAATCCTTTGTTAATAGTGGAAGGAAGGAGGACTACAGCAGTTTGTTTACAATCACATAGCGAATAGCCTGTGCTAGGGTATTGACTTGACATTTCTCCATAATCTTTCTGCGGTGAAATTTAATTGTATCTGGAGCAAGATAGAGCAAATCAGCTATTTCTTGGACTGTAAACCCTTGAATAGAAGCGTATAATACACTTAGTTCCTTAGGAGTAAAGCAGGGGCTTTTCTCAAGTTCCCAACACTGTTGTTGTACATTAAACCTCCAACAATGTGTACGCGTTTTCGTATAAACGGCTATATTTCCTGCTTCTTGTGCCGTAGAAAGCGAGGCCATACAGATGGACTTAGACAATCTTCCTGTCGAGCTTAGCTGCAAAGGAGTAATTTCCTGTCGGATCAATAGGTTTGGAATGTGTTGATGTATAAGGTGAAAGTCACACGACAACGTATAGTCTTTTTTGTATTCAGCCGACAGTGTATTAAAAAAGGCAAAACCCACTTTGCATACTTGACCTAACAACTCCTGTTCTTTTTCAGGCACACATCGTGTGTAAAAATTAAACCCCATGGCGTGTACTTCTTGAACACTATGGCCGGCTAAAAAAATAGGGTTGTCGGATATATACTCAAATTTTCTTTTCTCGTGATTTAAAATGTAGATGCTTTTATAGGTCATGCTAGTTAACGCTTGTATAATCTCAATAGAAGGGAGGTCTAGACCTTCTTGTCGCTTCTCTGTGTGGTCATGTTGATTGCTCATAAAAAGGATTTTAGGTTTAAAAATAATAGTAATGTGGGATTCTATGAATAGGTTGTTTCATTGTTATAAGCAATGGGTAATCACTATTCGAATATTGAAAGGCGAAAACTAAACCTATGCGTATTTTTTCGTCTCTTTCAAAAAACTACCCGTGAGGGTAGCGACTGAATAAAACCTCTTATGTATTTTAGATTTGTTGATTAAATAATTGGTAATCAGCTAATTGTTGTTTGGTTTTTATCTGTGAAGAACAAAAATATTTCTATTATGTATAACATATCTTCTTATTTTCTTCTGTGTTTGGTGTTTTGTTATCATGGGAGTTATGGACAGTCGTTTCGAGTGCAGGGACAAGTGGTTAATGCCCAAAGTCAACCCGTTGAATTTATGGATGTTTATCTCCACAATGATTGGCAATCTACAATGCCTCATACGTATACAGATAGTCTGGGATATTTTACTTTAGAAGCCGCTAAGGGTTCTTATGTTTTAGGCTTAGCTGAATTTGGTGTACAAAAGTACAGTCGTGATATTCAACTTACTCAGGATGTATATATGGGAAAGATTACAGTAGATCAAACGGTTCTGTTGGATAGTATTTTGATTCAAGCCAAGAAGAAGCTGATAGAACGCAAGGTGAATCGCTTGGTGTTTAACGTTGAAAATTCGGTTTCAGCAAGTGGTGGGGATGCTTTAGATGCTTTGAGAATAACGCCGAGTGTGCGTGTAAAGAACGATAATATAGCTTTAGCTGGTAAATCCAATGTAACGATATTGGTGGATGACAAGACTATTGCTCTTTCTGGCGAGGAGTTAATCCAATTTTTAAAAGGAATTGCTAGTGATAATATTAAAAGTATTGAAGTACTAACAGTTCCTCCTGCCAAATATAGTGCAGAAGGGGAAGGAGGATTGATTAATATAAAGTTGAAAAAATCAACGTTGGACAGCTGGAGTAACACAAGTAGAACGTCGTATACCCAAGGAACCTATCCTTTGTTTTCATTTGGAAATAATTTCAACTATCAAAAAGGAAAATGGAGCTTTTTAGTCGATGTTTCCAAGCTACAAAATAAGACAATTTACACCAATGACATACAGTATTACTATCCAACGGCTTATTGGAAGAATACAGTTTATAATCGAGTACACTACAATGGTTTTTCAAGTATAGTTAATATGGGATATGCCATCAGTGATAAGCGAAAAATAAGTGTGCAATATATGGGGAATAGCGCAACACCAGAAGTCGATGAAGAGGGAAATACGTTGATTTACCAACAAGAAAATGGGAGTTTACTAAACAGATTGCCCTCCGTTAGTCAAACATCAAATAAGAATAACAATCATGCTTTTTCGGCATCTTTGGTTACTCAAATAGATACGTTGGGTAAAAAGTATACCTTAGATGCCGATTATTTCGTGTATTCTTTTGATAAAGAGAGCAAACAAACAGCTGAAAAACGAAAGCGGGATGATGAGTTAGTTAGTACAACTTTGTTAAACAATAACAGTACACAACGGATTGAAAATTGGGCGACGCAACTTGATTTTGAACTTCCCTATACTTGGGCAACCTTAGAATTTGGCGCAAAACTGAGTATGACTAAAACGAATAGCACTCTTGCTATTAGCCTGGCTGAGGATCTACAGCCTCTCAATCAGCAAGAAGATCAATTTATGTATCGAGAAAATACACAAGCACTCTATTTTTCGGGTACTAAATCATGGGGAGAAAAATGGCAAGTAAAGGTAGGGTTACGCGCTGAGGCGACTCAAAATAAAGGCGATTCATTTAGTATGGATCAGACCCATAGGAATAAATATAGTAAATTATTCCCCACCGTGTATGTTTCCTATCAGCTAAACAGTAATCATGATGTTACGTTGAAATATAGCAAGCGAATAACACGTCCTCCTTATGGAAATTTGAATCCCGCTCGATGGTATCTCAATACGACGTCTTATGAAGAAGGAAATCCTTTTTTACAGCCAGCGTTCAATACGAATGTCGAATTGTCTCATTCCTATAACAAAAAACTCTCTACGACTTTGTCTTATACCCATACAACCAATGGATTTGGTCAATTAACCATTCACAATGAGGAGCACAATTTTCAGAAATTCGTTCGCCTAAATTACTATTCCGCTCATATTGCCAACCTAAACCTTTATACCAGTATAGATGTATTCCCCTGGTGGACCACTACATTGGAGTTCAATACTTTTTACACGGAAACAAATATACATACCATATACCTAAAACCGAAGTATAGCGGTTGGGGTGCTTATTTTATGAGTACGAGTAGTTTGACCCTCAATGCTGCCAAAACACTAACCGCTGAAATTAGTTATGAACAAGATTTTGCCTCCAAATATGCAGGAAATCGAATGAGTGCTAATGCTAATGTATCAGCAGGGATTAAGCTTTTGCTATTCGATAAAAAACTACAGTGTGTAGTAAATGCCAATAATATTTTGGGTACAGATCGCATGTTACTTTCGAATACTACTCAAAATGTATTTCAAACTTTCAAACAATATTATGACACACAGTATGTCCGATTCTCAGTGTCTTATTCGTTTGGGAACAAAAATATAAAGTTAAACCAACAACAAATAAGTAATGAAGAGGAAAGGGGGAGAGCGAATTAAGTGCAAATGTTGAAAGAGGATTTAACTATTTTTTTCTATAATGATGAAACTAAACCAATTAGTAAAGAAGCTGTTGGACTTAAAGTGTACACATTTTCATATTCTAGCGCAAATACTTTTGCGCTAAATGATACTAAAACAAGTTCAAAAATAACCCTAGGTGTAATTTTTTCGTCTCTTTCAAAAAACTACCCGTGAGGGTAGCAACTGAATAAAATCTCTTATGTA
>NZ_JACAKI010000030.1:0-20216 GCF_030326445.1 Myroides sp. DF42-4-2 | reverse complement strand
ACAATTATCTTACAAATGAAGAAACTAAACAAACCGTGCAAATCGTAGCGTAGCGTAGATTCATCGAACACCAAAACCAATATAAACCAGGTGAGATAAACCGCGCAACGAGCAAACCGTGCAAATAACAAATCGTGCAAATAACAAATCGTAGATTCATCGAACATCAAAACCAATATAAACCAGGTGTACATTCACCAATTTTTTGATCTAAGTCAATGTTTTTGATCGGAGGGAACTAGAACTTTGTTCCAGTAAAAAATACAACATATGAATAGCAAGTATTACAAGTACGTGAATACCTTATTTGTTGTCATTCCGATGACGTTGATTATGGCATTTGTAGGGTTAATTCGAAATTATGGATTTCAAGAAGGGTGGTTTTTTCTGTTTTTAAAAGCCTGGAGTGTGATGTTACCCGTAGCCTATGGATCGGCTTTTGTCATTATCCCCAGAGCGAGAAAATATGCAGAACAATTAATTAAAAAATAAAATGGAAGATACACTACAAGAATATGGAAAAACGAGTCAAGAAAGAGTAGAACGCGCGTTGAGTTTCCTAAAAGTAGGCAAAGGAGTTTTAGTATTAGACGATAAAGATAGAGAAAATGAAGCTGATGTTGTTTTTTCAGCTCATTTGATGTCGGAGCAAGACATGGCTTTAATGATTCGCTATTGCAGCGGTGTTATTTGCTTGTGTTTAACCAATGAAAAAGCCGACGCCTTGGATTTGCCTTATATGGTTAGCGAAAATACCAGTCAGTTTCAGACGCCTTTTACCGTAACAATTGAAGCCGCGAAAGGAGTAACCACTGGTTTATCAGCTGCGGACCGCCTGACCACTGTGCGTGCGGCAAGCAATAAAAACGCAAAGCAATCGGACTTATCCAAGCCAGGACATATCTTCCCCTTGCGTGCAAAAAATGGAGGCGTATTAGAGCGAAACGGTCATACTGAAGCCAGCGTAGACCTCATGAAATTAGCTGGTTTACCACCTGAAGCAGTGCTCTGTGAACTTATGAATGACGACGGTACTATGGCTCGACTTCCACAAGCTATTGACTTTGCTGTAGAACATAAAATGACGGTACTTACCATTGCTGATATTGTGTATTATCGTACTTTTGTAAGTGAAAAATAAAGAAAATGAAGCAGTTAATCGCCTATATCCAAGAGCGAATTGAAGTAACAGAAGATGAACTGGATGTGATTCTTTCCTTTTTTAAATATGAAAAACTCAAAAAAGGAGAACAACTAAATGCGGGTGTGGGTCAAACACAGAAATTGTACTTTGTGTGTAAGGGGTGTTTGCGCGTTTTCTATATTAATGAAGCAGGACAAGATACCACGCGTTTCTTTGCCTTTGAAAACCAATTCGCTACTACTTTAGTTAGCTTTATTCAGGGAAATAGTGCGGAAGAATATATGCAAGCCCTTGAAGACAGTGATGTCTACGTCATTGCTCATCACGAATTTTATCAGCTCTTGGAATTGCTGCCCCAATGGGAAAAATTCTATCGCAAGTATTTGGAGTTTGCCTATATTAACAATACGAGTCGATTGTTTGCCATGGTAACCATGGATGCAGGCACGAGATACCAAAATCTATTGTCCCAAAGTCCACAAATTGTACAGCGATTGCCAAACAAAATTGTCGCTTCCTACCTGGGCGTCTCTCAAGAAACACTGAGTAGAATTAAATCCAAAGGGTAAGCGAGGCCAGTTATTCGTGTATGAACTGTTGAACAACACAGTGGGAAGTGAATATCCATCACTTACTGCAACCAAAAAAATAATTTTAATCCTTTAATTTCCTAGCTTATCCTTGAGTCATCAGGGATAAGCTATTTTTTGTACATATGAGAAATGCCTTACGGTCGTTTAAACTCCCCTTAGCACCACAACGCGTACCTTTGCATTAGGCAGACAAAAAAGAGGAAAAGCAGCTACTTTCCCTCTTTTTCTTTCTAACCTAATTCTTGTGTATTGAATAATTTGAGATGCGTTCTATTCAAATAGTAATATGAAGATAGTAAAAATTATTCTTCAATATTATTTTCTTGGATTAATTTTTTTGCTAGATCGAGATCTTTCTCTTCGACAAGCACGTGAACAGCCTTGCCTAAAGTGCCGTAACCCGCACCACGACCAGCTTCAATATCATCGCGAATGATATAGGCTATATTGTTCTCTTCTAGTAAGTTTCTAACGGCTAAAACCATTATTTCGCTTCCGGCAAATACTTGTTTGTGTTCCATATGTTGCTTTTTTTATTTAAAAATACACTTTTTCGATCATATAAAACCTAATTGTTTTACTTTTTTCACCTTTTTATCCCGAGGGTAACGGATAAATGAAGGAGAAAGTCTTAATTTTACTTGTTGTAAAGCCTAAGACTATGTACAACTTAAAAATAGACTACGCAGAAGGAGCACATCCAGCTATTCTCGATAAATTACTAGAAACAAATTTTATCCAACAAAACGGTTATGGTTCAGATGAGTACACGCTAGAAGCTCAGTCCATTCTGCGCAGTAAAATCAATAAACCAGCTGCTGAAATTTACTTTGTATCGGGGGGAACACAAGCCAATCTATTGGTTATATCTGCTCTATTACGTCCACATGAAGCGGTGATTAGTGCCAGTACAGGACACATTTACGCCAATGAAACGGGAGCGATCGAAGCTACCGGACACAAAGTGATTCCCATAGATAGCAAGGATGGGAAAATTACACCTACTCAAATTGAACAGACCTTGGCACAGTTTCAATTGCGCCCTCATGTGGTCAAACCCAAAGTGGTGTATATCTCCAATACGACCGAATTTGGAACCATTTATTCTGAAAGTGAATTACAAGGGATTTCCGATTGCTGTAAATCCAATGGATTGACGCTCTTTATGGATGGCGCACGATTAGGACATGCACTAACCGCAACAAATAACGATCTGACCCTCGAAAAAATCGCCAATTTAGTGGATGTATTCTATATTGGTGCAACAAAAAATGGCGCTCTTTTTGGAGAAGCAATCATTTTTTCTAACCCCCTTTGTGCTGTTGACTTTGACTATAATCTCAAACAAAAAGGAGCCCTCTTAGCAAAAGGAAGAGTATTGGGAATCCAGTTTCTATCGCTCTTTCAAGATGATTTGTACTTCAAATTAGCCAAAGAAGCTAATGAAATGGCAATGAAATTAGCGCGTGCGTGTAAAGATAGGGGATTTACTTTTTTAGTAGAACCCATGAGCAATCAGATTTTCCCTATTTTACCACTTAGCTTGATTCAACGCTTACAAGAGCGTTTTGACTTTTATGTGTGGAGACCGATCAACGCTGAATTTGCTGCCGTTCGCTTGATTACCTCCTGGACAACGGACGAATTGATGTTAGATGTATTCATTTCTATGCTGGAGGAAGAGTAAGATGGAGCATATTTTTATTACCGATTTAGACGGAACCTTACTTCAAAGTAATGGGTTCTTGAGTGTGGAAAGCGAAGAAGTACTCAACCAACTGGCATTGCCCCAACACAAAATTGCTTTTGCAACCGCACGTGGGTTAACTAGCGCACAAAAAGTGATTCATCACATAGGGTGGAACTTTCCAGTATTGCTGAATAATGGTGCTGTTATTTACGATTGGCAACGCCAAAAAGTACTGAAAATTAATGGGATCGCACCACAACAGATTCAAATGATCCTCGAATTAGGCTCAGCACATGGGCTTTCTCCCTTGATTTTTACGCTAAACGAAAAATTCGAAGAGGGGATTTTCTATCAACAAAACCCAAGTAAAGGCTTGCACTATTTTATGGGCATGCGACCCAACGACCCTCGTTTTGTGGAAGTTGAAAATATAAGTGATGCGCTAATAACAGCAGATACTCAAGGACTTGTGCTCATGTTTATTGATAGCTATGAGGCGTTAGTCCCCTTAAAATTATATCTACAAGAACGAGCCACTAATGAAGTAAATTGCCTTCTACTTAAAGATCAATATATCCCTGATCAATTTGTTTTGGAAATTTCAAGTACCACTGCAACAAAAGAACACGGAATTGCTTACCTCATACAAGAATACAACCTTAAACCAGAGCAATTGCACTTGTTTGGCGATAATTTAAACGATCAAGGGATGTTGGCCTTACCTGCTAATACCTATGCCGTTAGCAATGCACATCCCGCAATTTTAGCACAAGCCACTCACGTGATTCCGTCTAACGATCAAAGTGGAGTAGCCCAAACCATACAACACATCATTAGCCGTGAAGAAAAACGATAAATAAAAAAGTATATAGCCTAAGAAATAGTGTTGTAGTGGAAATTATACTATTCCCCATTTTTTTTATACCTTCGGCTTTTCTTTGTTTAAGCGAGAACAAGAAGAAATAAACACAATAAACCAAACTATAAAACCTAAAAAATATAGATTCATGAAATTAGCTAGTATCAACAATGGCACAAGAGATGGACAATTAGTCGTTGTAACAAGAGATTTGACAAAAGCAGTTGCAGTAAGCGATATTGCCACTACAATGCAAGAGGCACTAGATCAATGGGAAACGAAAGAAGCGCTACTTAAGGACGTATATGAAAATCTAAATGCAGGAAAACTATCTAATACAATTGATTTTACAACCGCTAAAGTAATGGCGCCAATTCCGAGAGCCTACCACTGGGCAGATGGAAGTGCCTATGTAACTCACGTAGAATTAGTGCGTAAAGCCAGAAATGCAGAGTTGCCTGAGTCGTTCTGGACAGATCCTTTGATGTATATGGGAGCATCGGATGCCTTTATTGGTGCTACAGATGATATTGAAATAGAAAAAGAAGAGTGGGGAATTGACTTCGAATCTGAGGTAGCTGTAATCACAGACGACGTACCTCCAGGAGTAGATGCACTAACGGCTCTACAACACATTAAATTAATCACCATCTTAAATGATGTATCGTTGAGAAATTTAATTCCGGCCGAACTAGGTAAACAATTTGGATTCTACCAATCTAAACCATGGACAGCTTTTGCACCAGTGGTTGTTACACCAGATGAATTAGCAGGTGATTGGAAAGAGGGGAAATTGCATTTGCCTTTACACTCTACACTAAATGGAGCCTTAGTAGGTTCGCCAAACGCAGGTGTAGATATGACCTTTAACTTCGGACAATTGATTGCCCATGCAGCGAAAACACGTTCGTTAATGGCGGGAACTGTTATCGGTTCAGGAACTGTTGCTAATCAAGGAAGCCCTACAGGATCAAGCTGTTTAGCAGAAGTAAGATGCTTAGAAACTATAAAAGATGGAAAACCAAGTACCCCATTCATGCAATTCGGTGATCGTATCGAAATTGAAATGATGGATAAAGAAGGTAAAACAATCTTCGGTCGAATCAATCAAGTAGTAAAAGAATATAAAAAGTAGGGTAGCACAAAGTGCCACGCCTAGCACAAAAAAGGAATGAACAGTCTCACCGTTCATTCCTTTTTTTATTTATCCTAGTTCCTAATCCCCTTCAATTGAGTCAACCCTATGCACGGTTGAGTATCTTATTTTATGCGTTTGAGTGTTGTTTTTTACTGATGTACGAGAATAAATCGTACTCTTGTGTAGGTTAAAACTTGTGAAGGAAATAAAAATAGACGTTAAGTTGTTTCGTTTGAGAGTCATTTTTGATATAAAATGGTTGAGTTAAATTTTATTTGATTCTCTTTCTTAAGTAAAAACGTATATTTTCTTTTACTAGGTTAGTAATTGATAAGGTGAATGAGAAGAACAAACTTGTAATGAGTTTGTTCTTTTTTTTTGGGTGTTTTTCAAAACAGTTTCTGCATTTCATTTCGTACTTTTGACAGCAATACATAAGGAAAAGAAAGATGAAACTAATTTTTGCTTCAAACAATAAGAATAAAATCAAAGAGATCAGAAATCAACTACCAGCGTCTATCGAGATATTGAGTTTAGAGGACATTGGTTGTATGGTTGATATTCCAGAAACCGCAGACACAATAGAAGGAAATGCGTTGCTCAAAGCCGATTATATCAAAAGGCATTACGGATTCAATTGTTTTGCGGATGATTCTGGACTCGAAGTCGATGCTTTAGGGGGAGCCCCTGGTGTGTATTCAGCGCGATATGCAGGAGAAGAAAAGAACGATCAAGCCAATAACGAAAAGTTGCTAGGTGAATTAGCTGACAAAACCAATCGCAAAGCCAATTTTAAGACAGTAATTGCCCTGCATTACAACGGAGAACAGCACCTGTTTACAGGAGTAATACCAGGTGAAATCTTGCTAGAACAACAAGGGGAAGGCGGATTTGGTTATGATCCTCTATTTCAAGCAGAAGGTATGAGCAAATCATTTGCCGAATTGACTTTAGAAGAAAAAAATGCAGTTAGCCACAGGGGAAAAGCAGTGGCACAGTTGGTGGCATTTCTCAAAAACAAAGAAGACTAAAGGTCTTTGAGGCAAGTCCAAACAAGGAAAAATCAAAAGAGGACGGAAATTTGTATTCCTAACCAAAAAATATGCAAAGCGATCCTATTATCTATTTTTCTGTTTTAACCGTTTATGAATCAGTATATTAATTATTAGTACTAATGATAAATGGATACATTGACCCAAAGAAATGAGGAGAGAATAGAGAAGAACAGCAAAAGTTAAACGTAAAAAAGTTTTGTAGTCTTATAGAATACTATAAATTTGATTAATTTTGCATTCATTTTAATACAATAAAGAGACAAAATAACAACTATGATACTATCAATTGTTGGATATGGAGATCCTGTTTTGCGCAAATTAGGAGAAGACATCACCAAAGATTATCCAAACCTAGACGAATTAATTGCTAATATGTACGATACGATGTATTCCGCTAGTGGAGTTGGATTAGCAGCGCCTCAAGTGGGATTGCCCATTCGTTTATTCGTAGTTGATTGTGCACCATTTGCAGAATTAGAAGATAATACAGCAGAAGAAAAAGCGTTTTTAAGTACCTATAAAAGAACCTTTATCAATGCTAAAATCATAAGTGAAGAAGGAGCGGAATGGTCTTTTAACGAAGGTTGTTTAAGTATTCCCGATGTACACGAAGCTGTTGTGCGTAAAGAGCAAATTGTAATTGAATATTATGATGAAACCTTTACTAAATACACGGAAACCATTAACGGATTGGCAGCACGTGTCATTCAACACGAATACGACCACATCGAGGGAATCTTATTTACAGACAAGCTTTCAAGCTTAAAAAAGAAATTAATCGCAAAGCGATTAAAAAATATTATGGAAGGCAAAGTGTTTACCGACTATAAAATGAAATTTGCTGCTAAAAAAGGTAGATAAAAAGTTGGAAATTAAGAACTAATTAAGATATTTGTTACAAAAGAAAAATTTTAGAAAATGAGTTTAGAAAAAGTATTAGCTATTTCTGGTAAACCAGGATTATTTGAGTTAATTGTTCAAACACGCACAGGATTTATCGCAGAATCATTAGTTGACGGGAAAAGAAGTACAGTAGGATTAAAAAACAACGTTAGTTTATTATCTGAAATATCAATATACACGCACGAAGGAGAAGTTAAACTTTTTGACGTATTCAAAAATATAGCGACAAAAGAAAACAACGGAGAAGCAATTTCACACCGTGTTTCTGATCCTGAATTAGTAGCCTACTTCCAAGAAGTATTACCTAATTACGACGCAGACCGCGTGTACAACTCTGATATTAAAAAAGTAATCAACTGGTATAATATCGTACAAAAAAGAGGATTAATTCAAGAAGCTTTCCAAGAAGCTGTTGAAGAAAGCAAATAAGAAAAAAGAATAGATAAAAAAGCTCGTTAGTTAACGGGCTTTTTTTAGTTTTATAAGCAAATATAACCAAGCCAAATGCATACACAAGAAGAAAAACTAGTAGCTATTGGACGATTGCTCACCATCATGGATGAGTTAAGAGTACAATGTCCGTGGGATAAGAAGCAAACTTTCGAATCACTGCGTTCCTTGACCATTGAAGAAGTTTATGAATTAGCCGATAGTATTTCCAGTGGAGACACCCAAGAAATGCAAGGTGAATTAGGCGATTTGCTGATGCACATTGTCTTTTACGCCAAAATTGGAAGTGAGAAAGGGCTGTTTGATGTAAAAACTATTGCAGATGGAATTTGTGATAAATTAATCTATAGGCATCCGCACATTTATGGAGATGTAAAGGTGTCCAATGAGCAAGAAGTCTTGCAAAATTGGGAAGAACTAAAGCTAAAAGCAGGGCGAAAATCCGTTCTAGAAGGTGTACCCACGAGTTTACCTGCCATCATAAAAGCCCTACGCATGCAAGAAAAAGCAAGTGGAATTGGATTTGATTGGAGTGATAAAGCCGATGTTTGGGCCAAAGTAGAAGAAGAAATACAAGAGTTTAAAGTTGAAGAACAAGCGGGAAATAAAGCCTTGATGGAAAAAGAATTTGGCGATATTCTCTTCTCTTTAGTGAATTACGCCCGATTTGTAGGTATCGATCCTGAACACGCCTTGGCCCAAACCAACCAAAAGTTTTTATCGCGTTTCCAACTGATGGAAGACCTCATTCAAACAGACCAAAAGGAACTCCCTCAGATGAATCTCGAACAAATGGACGTCTATTGGGAAAAAGCCAAGCAATTAACACAACCTAAGACGAAGTAAGATCGCTTGCATAAAGTAGGCCATGGAGGAAGAAAAGCGCAGCAGAACTATTGCGCATTTGTGCTGTGTCTACCTCTAAATTACACATACAAAGAATACTTTTGACTATTTAGTTTTTGAATCCATTCCGTGCGAAGCTATACACAAAATAAAGGTGGGTGATGTCACTTTTAGGAATTCAAATCAGAGTGAAGTTGAACCTCAAGTGAGCGTTTGCGAACAACGAATAAAACCCGATCAAACGAAATTCAATGCTTTTATCTAGGTAATAGAAGATTTTCTACTGAATATGGCTTGATGTATTATTTAGAATAAAACTAAATCAATGAGTTATAATTAGTTATTTGTTAAAGTTAAAAGAGTTTTATTGATTTGTTGTAATTGTTTAGAAAAATTGGCAAAAATATTTTAAGGTTTTGACATCCAATTTATTTGACCTATTTTGCACCGCAAATCAACATAGAGGTCCCCACTTCGAAACGAATGGTCTAGATAGTATGACTCCTAATGGGATCTTAAAATAAAAAAACAAACAATAAAAATCAAATTGGACAAGTAGCCCGTCTAGATTTTATGGTAAAAAAGAAAGCCAACTCCGCGAGTTGGCTTTTTAATTTGTCATGATCATCCCCAATCTACCTTAGAGTTTGTAGTGGAAAGATAGGGTGACAATTCGACTATCTAAGTCGTACTCTTGCTTAATCCTCGAATCAAAATTAGTCCCCATCAGGGTAAAGTGATTTGTTTTTAATACATCAGAAAGAGCTAGTTTTACACTTCCTTTTTCTTGTAGTATTGTTTTAGAAGCGCCAATAGACAAATCAAAATATCCTTCTCTTTTGTATAAACCAATATTCGATTTGGAAAAATACTGCGCATTGACCTCTGCTTTTATTCCTTTAGGTAGGGTAAAACTATTTTGAGCATTGAGCGTAAATGCAACTTGCTTGCTGTTAATGCTTGTTTCTTGGTATGTTCCTTTATATTGATTGTTAAATAAGTTAAACATACTGCTCATGGTCCAAAAGTCTGTAGGGTTTAGGGTAGCTGTTAGGGTAGCGCCATAGTGGTATGACTTACTTAAGTTTTCAAGTGTTTTAACTAAAATCGTTTGATTTTGCTCGTAGGTGTAAACTTGGGTCATCACGTCTTGGGTTCGACTAAAGTAAAGCGTAGCAATAAGGTAATTACTCCACATATAGCCTACTTCTGTAGCATGAGTAAGTTCAGGCTTTAATCGAACATTTCCCTGCCAATAGTTAAAGGGATCGTTGTAGAAGCGAAAGGGGTTTAAGTCAAAATGACTCGGTCTATTGATTCGCTTGCTGTATGAGGCGTAATAACTATGTCCCTGATCTGTTTCATATTTGATAGACGCACTGGGAAACAAGTTGTTGTAATCGGTTTGGTGTTGTTCACCTGTTGTTTTCTGATGAATATCGCGCTCAGTATACTCGTTGCGCAAGCCCATTTGAATTTGCCAATGTGCTGTGGCTAGCTTATAGTTGATATAGGCAGCGTGAATTTGCTCCTTATACTCATACTGGTTGGTAGTTTCGGGATCTACAATCCAATGGTCGCCTTCTTCTACGTGATATACAGAAGGATTGTTGTTGGACTTTACCGTTGATTTCCAACCTGTTTCTATCGTATGTTGCTCAGTAAACGGAATTGTAAAATCGAGCTTCCCATTGAATACGCCTAGTGTAGAAGGGATTTCTCCCTTTCGATTGGCGTAACGTTCAGCTGTGGAAATCAAAGGAGTTTGTAGCTGGCGCTGTTTAGAATTAAACTTTGAACGCTCGTACTCCACATCTACATCCATCACTGTTCCTTGTTCTGAAAACGCATGGGTTCCATGTAGGCTGTACGTGTAATCATACCAATGCTCTAGATTGTAATTATCCGTCTCAATCGAAGAATACAAGCTCGAAATAGGAGCGTAGATTTGACTTATTCCGGCGGATTTGTTTTCATAACGCCCAATCTTGGCATCAACGACTAGGCCGATAGAGGTTTTGGGCGTTAGCTGATAATCGGTTCCCAATTTGAAATTGTTGGACGTTAAAGGTTCACTCGTTTTGTATTGTTGGTGGGTATGTCGAAGAGGAGTAGTGGGGGATGCCGCATCAAAAAAGTCTTGATCAAAGGTCTTGCGCTCTTCTTCTCCTCTAAAGGTGTGAGTGTAATCTCCATATACGCGCCAAGCTTGGTGAGCGTAATTGAGCGTAAATCCCGTGTTCATACGATTCTTGCGTCCTCGACCTCCACTGGCAAAAACACTGCCATTTATCCCGTCTAAGAGACTTGTCTTGAGTACAATATTGATGATCCCCGCTTGACCAGCAGCATCGTACTTGGCTGAAGGATTGGCGATAATCTCTATGTTCTTTACTACAGCCGAATTGGTCGAACGCAGTAAATTTGCTAATTCTTTCGAAGATAGCGAACTCAACTTACCATTGATCATCACACTCACTCCTTGCTTGCCGCGAAGCGATAATTCGCCATCCTGGGATACAACAACACCCGGTGCACGACCCAATACTTCTAAAACTGTACTACCTTCGGATAACACACTGTGCTCAACACTGAACACCATCTTATCTGCCTTTTGTTGAAAAACAGGTCGATTCACACGGATCACAACTTCTCCAAGATCGGTACTCATTGCGTTGTACATACTGTCTAATTGTGCTTCTGTCTGCGCAAATACAGGCAAACTACAACAACTAAGCAATAAAAAATAGATGCGATTCTTCATTTCTATAGCGGGTTTTTAGCTTATAATAGCTAGATTGTTATTTAGATCAATTAAAAATAATATTCATTGTTCGCAAATATAGAATTATTTAGAATGATTTTAAGTAATTTTTGTGATTATTTACAACAGCCTGATCGTTAGTATTTTGTCAATACGAAATTGTTATCTTCGTGTAAAAAATCTTTTAAAAATAGGTAGTTGAGCAATATATGCAAATCCCATACGCATAAAATGATGGGGCTATCTAAAAAAAAAGTAATTTTACTAATCACAAAAAACGAAATAAAATGACACATTTAAAAGTTGGCGATCAAGCGCCAAATTTTGTTGGTATAGATCAAGCAGGAGTAAAACATGAATTGAGTGATTACAAAGGCAAGAAGCTAATCCTCTTTTTTTACCCAAAAGCAAGTACACCAGGTTGTACAGCGGAAGTGTGTAACTTGAGAGATAACTATCAGCTGCTAAAAGAAAAGGGGTATGAACTGTTGGGTGTAAGTGCAGATTCAGCAACAAGACAGCAAAAGTTTATTGATAAAAACAAGTTGCCTTTTCCTTTGTTAGCCGACGAAAGTAAAGAAGTACTCCACGCCTTTGGCGTTTGGGGGCCTAAGAAATTCATGGGAAGAACCTATGACGGTATTCATCGCATGACATTTGTTATAGACGAAAATGGAGTGATCGTCCAACTAATTGAAAAAGTAAAAACAAAAGATCACGCGGCTCAAATCTTAGAGTTGTAAACCAAAGAGCGCTTAAACGCTCTTTTTTGCTTGTTTTAAAATTGTATATGAAAGAAAAGAAACTAAACAAACGCGAGTTGTTCTTATTTAAAGCATACACCTCCATAGCAGATCAAGATTTTGAAGTGCTTTATCAGCAGCATGGACTAGCGTCAGAAAAACAGTGGAAAGACTTTATCTATTGGGCTTTACTAATCTGTGGAATCGGATTTTTAGTCAGTGGAATCGTATTTTTCTTTGCGTTTAACTGGGATCATATGCCCGTAACGGTCAAGTTTTCACTAGTGGGGCTAGGCATTGTGCTAAGTGGCTATTTTGCTATTACTCCCCGTGTAAATGAGTCTGTCAACAAAATAAGTCTGTTGGCAACCACCGTGTTAATTGGCGTATTGCTGGCTGTTTTTGGACAAACCTACCAAACCGGTGCCAATGCTTATGATTTGTTTTTAACCTGGTTGATCGTTGCAACGCCCTTAACTCTTGTGGGTCAATCGACCTATCAATGGCTGTTTTTCAGTATTTTGGCCAATACTACTCTTATTTTAGCTTGTGTTCAACGCCTACAGGTGGATTCCATTTTTGTCGGTATTCTCCTTTTACTCCTCTTAAATGTAGTGCTATTATTCCTTCCTTTGTGT
This sequence comes from Myroides sp. DF42-4-2, assembly GCF_030326445.1. Taxonomy (NCBI): domain Bacteria; kingdom Pseudomonadati; phylum Bacteroidota; class Flavobacteriia; order Flavobacteriales; family Flavobacteriaceae; genus Myroides; species Myroides sp. DF42-4-2. Next base: position 7,393 of record NZ_JACAKI010000030.1, on the reverse strand, counting down.
AAGGTATTATACCGAAATTTCGAGATAGGGAATAGCTATACGCAGATTCAATCCGTTGCTATGTACCTCTTAGCAACTGTGGGATTTGGCTGTTGGCTATTTACAAATGACAGTAGTTATCGCCCAGAAGAACTGACAGGAGCACTTTGGACTTTATTGCTCTCCCTAGGTCTTATCGGGGGTGGATTGGTGTTGGGGTGGATGAGAAAGCAAATTTACTTGTTTTCTTATGCCCTAATAGCAGCAATAAGCGGTGGACTCATGTTGTGGATGAAGCTCTTTAAGGATAGTTCAGAAGGACTCCTCGTCTATATGTTATACGCAATTGGCGGTATATTCTTTATTATTAAAATGGTATCAACCAAATCAAAAGAGTGGAAGCATGAAAACTAATTCGTGGAGAGACTTGATGCATCAAGTAAAAGAACAAGGCGTAGTCGTTGAGGAACAATTGACCGCTCGAATAGAAGAGGAGCACTCCATCAAGTATGTGTTTCTCAAAATTGTTGCTATTGTTGGTAGCCTCTTGGCTATGGGGTTTTTTTTCGGATTCCTCTTTCTAACTATTGGCGATGAGCTGGGGTTTGCAGCCTTTGCTCTCTTTGGTACGCTCTTATATGCGCTTAGTTTTTTAGGCAATAAAAAGAGTGAACCCGCTTTGAGAGATGGCGTTTTTGTAGCTACCTATTGTAGCGCTTTCGCTTGTTTTCTAGCGGCTTTCTTCGATTTGCAAACAAGCGATTCCGTTAATTGTCTGGTTGTACTGCTACTAAGTGCCGTTGGACTAGTCGCCTTTAAAAGTAAGATTATTCAGTTTTTATCCGTTTTAGGGGGTTACTACGGATTGATTTACCTGTTGAAATTTAACCACCTAGGCTATATGGCTCTTGCTTTGTTTTGGGTTGTCCTAGTTGGCGTATTCCTGCTTTTTACAAAGGAATTACAACTCAAAATCAAAGGGACGTTTTTCGCCCAAAAACACACAGCCTTGAGCAATGGCCTGTTTTGTATTCTCTTTTTTGAAGTAATGCTAGATAATTTAGCGTTAATTCAACCTTCAAGTTGGATCAATCACACGAGATACGTCGAGTTTAACCTGATCGGTAATCGCTTCTACCTCGCTTTTGTTGGAGTGATTCTCTTGGGATTGACATATTTTACCATACAGCAAATTGGACGAAACATTCTGTTTAAACAACCCAATCTCCTCTCAGGTGGATGCGCCCTCTTTATCTTGAGCCTTGCCTTTTTTATGCACGGATTTGGCATGTCTTTAGCCATCAGTATTTTTCTATTGGTATGGGCCTATCATTTTCGCTTTCAAAAAGGAGTCGTCGTCGCTATAGTGATGTTGCTGTCTTCCCTTGTGTGCTATTACTATTATTTGCAAGTAAGTTTACTTGTAAAATCCCTCATCCTTATGGGGTGTGGACTGTTGTTTATGAGTGTATTTGTAATTTATAATCGGTTAAATCGTGAAAAATAAGAGAAATATTGTAGTGGTGGTAACCCTTGTTTTGTTTGGTGTATTCTTCTTGAGAGCAATACAACAGAAAGAACAAACCATCAAAGAAGGCCGATTAGTACTGTTCGAATTGGCTCCTGTTGATCCGCGATCGTTAATGCAAGGCGATTATATGCAGCTTAATTATGCGATTAACGAACAATTGCGCGCATCAGGAATAGATCGAACCGCTCTCAACAAACGCGGCTTTGTTATCGTCAGCCTCGACCAACAACACAGAGCAACGTTTAAGACAATTAGCAGTAAAAGCCTAGTGGAACTGCCACTTGGTGATTCACTCCTCCCAGTAAAATACTTCAATTGGGACGGATTCACCCTATCCGTGGGTGCAGAAAGCTATTTCTTCCAAGAAGGGAAAGATACCCTTTTTGACCGTGCAAAATACGGCGGATTACGTATAGATTCAGAGGGAAATAGCGTGTTAATCGGACTGTATGACGAAGAATTAAAAATAATAGAATAACAAGAAAAAATGAAAAAATTAGGATTGGGAATTGCAGTAGTATGTGCTTTGGTTACTGCAGGATGTAAGAGTCAAGCTGTGCAAAGCGAACAAAATCAAAGCCAAATGACAACACCTACCAAGACGTTTGAAATCGAAGGAGAATGGGTATTAATTGATATGAAATCCCACTATATGACTGATGAAACACTAGAGGACCTGTTCCCAGTAAAAATACCTTTCATGGTTGTTGATGCCAAAGAAATGATGATTTATGGTAACAATGGTTGTAATGTGTATCGCGGACCGATCAAGCAACTAGATGAGCAACGCTTCATTCTAGACAAAGGCGTCGCTTCCACCTTAAAGTATTGTTCAGGGGTGAAACAAACCGTATACATGCAAGTACTAGGGGTAGTAAAAGAGTATAAAGTTGAAAATGATACACTTTTGTTACACTCAAAAGACGAAAAAGTATATTTAAAATTTAAGAAAAGTAAATAACTTCGTCTATTTTGTTAATATTTGAATTATATTTTTATTTCCTGTCAAAATATGTTTATCTGTTAAAAAAAAAGTGTAATTTTGAAGTAAAATAATAATTAAAAATTTAAAAGCTATGAAAAGAAAATATGTATTAGCCTTAGCTATTCTTGGTCTAAGCGTATCAACACTAGTTAGTTGTAAGAAAACAGACAAAGGAACTGCTGAAACAACAGATCCAACGACTAAAACAGAAGAAGTAACTAAAGAAGGAGCAGAAGAATCTTTACAAGACAATTCTAGAACTTCACTAGATTGGTCTGGAACTTACGCAGGTGTTCTTCCTTGTGCAGATTGTGAAGGAATCGAAACAACGCTTGAAATCAAAGAAGACGGAACGTATAAGCAAACAAGTTTATACAAAGGAGTTGGAAAAGGAGAGAAGTTTACAGAGGAAGGTAAATTTGAGTGGGATTCAACAGGAAGTAAGTTGACTTTAACACCTACAAAAGGGGAAGTTAGTTTTGTAGAAGTACACGAAGGTAGTGTGTTGTTTTTAGATAAAGAAGGCAATACGGTTACTGGACCTTTAGCAGAAAACTACCGTTTGATGAAAAAATAATCGATTGATTTAAACTGTATAAAAGAGCAAAACACGGTGTTTTGCTCTTTTTTTTACCCCTATAGCAGTTAAATTAGGTGTTCTTTTACTGATTTAAACCTCCGTTTTTTGATTGATATACCTTTAATATCGCCCTAGTTTTTATCTTATTTAAAGCGCTAATTCACCGGATTTGAACCAACATTTTTGTTCTAATCTACCTTTAAAACGGCCCTAGTTTTTATCTTATTAATGCGCCAATTCATCGGATTTAAACCTATTTTATTTGGCTAATCTACCTTTAAAACGGCCCTAGTTTTTATCTTATTAATGCGCCAATTAATCGGATTTAAACCTATATTTTTGGCTGATATACCTTTATATATCGCCTTCATTTTTATCTTTTTTATGCGCCAATTCATCGGATTTAATCCTCCGTTTTTTGACTGATATACCTTTAATATCGCCTTCGTTTTATCTTATTTAAAGCGCTAATTCATCGGATTTAAATCTATATTCTAGGCTAATTTACCTTCAATACTGCCTTGTTTTTTATCTTATTTATGCGCTAAATTACCTTTACAATTGCCTGAATGAGTCTCCTTTTTTACCTGCAAAATCACTTGTTTTAAACCAAGAATATCAAGCTAAACTGCCCTTTTACTACTACTGTTTTTTGTTTTCTTTTTCCTCTTTTCATTTCGATCTACAGCAAATGCCAAACTATTTTTTACGGTAAATACCGTTGGAAGTAGACCCTTTTGATGGAGAAATAACAAGGGAATGTACTCTTGCTTTTTCTCTTTTTTTGCTGTTGTTCACCTGATAAATAGGGCCATTACCTCTTCTTTTTTTCCTTTTAAAAGACTGTTATTTGATGTTTTATATGGATACAAAGGACATAAATAGAGGAGTGGTTCGTAAAATAAAAGTCTTTATTTTGCTGTATTTGGTTGTTTTATTAAGCTATTTAAACTTGTTAACTTCAATAGGTAACTTTTTATTTACGCTATTGTTTTTGTCTTAATTGATACAGCCTTTTAACCCTTAAAATAGCAAAAAACAATACATAACTAAATGTTATGAGTTTTATTTCTGAAAACTAATCTATTGATTGTTAAAAATATAAGTCTATTCAGGTGAATCTATGCTTTAGGATGAATTAAATCACTTTAAGTGATTTTTTGCTTGTTTACTTTTTAACCCTTTAGGGGTGTTTTTTAGGGCTTTCGCTTATTTAAGTAGCTTTATTTAAAGTATAAGTTTAGCACTTATTTTGTTGTAATAAACATTGTCTATGTCTAAATAATACAACTTCTAATTTGAGGAGTTTGCTTGTGTTTTCTTTGGTTGAATCTTTTGCTTTTTGGATTGAACTAAAAATTAGATCACCTTTCTGTTTACAATTTAATTATCCTTAATTTTGCGCAACTAGTCTGTAGAGGCTGTTTTATTTTTTTGAATGTTTGCACCTATGTCTAAAACGAAAACATGGATTTCTGCCGCAAGATTGCGCACCTTACCTTTGTCAATTTCAGGAATCATTGTAGGATCTGCTTGTGCATTTCCTTACTTTGCTCATCACCCCCATTTTTACCTCATTTTTACTTTTGCCATTTTGACGACTTTGCTGTTTCAAATCTTGTCTAATTTCGCCAACGATTATGGCGATGGGGTAAAGGGAACAGATAACGAAAATCGACTGGGTCCACAACGTGCATTACAGAGCGGATTGTTAAGCAGAGAAGAGTTGAAAAAAGGAATTGTCTTTACTTCGGGCTTATCGCTTATTTCAGCTTTGATTTTAATTTATCTCTCCTTCGGGAAGGATCACTTTTTTACCTCCTTGTTTTTCTTTGTGCTCGGTATTAGTTGTGTGGCTGCCGCGATTAAATATACTGTCGGACAATCTGCCTATGGGTATAGGGGATTAGGCGATGTATTTGTCTTTGTCTTTTTTGGATTGGTTGCTGTGTTGGGCAGTTTTTATCTCTATGGTCAACAGTTGAACCCATGGGTAATTTTACCTGCAATAGCCGTTGGTAATTTGAGTATTGCTGTTTTGAACATCAACAATATGCGCGACTTAGATGCGGACAAAATGGTCGGTAAAAATACACTAGCTGTTAAGTTAGGTCGGTCAAAGGCTAAACGCTACCACTACCTCATCGTTTTGTTTGCGATGATCGCTTTTGTCGTCTATGCACAACAAAGCGAAATAGCCCTGTGGAAATATGCGTTTGTCTTAGGGTATATTCCCCTGCTAAAACACTTGGTCTTTGTCAAAAACAACACAGATCCCAAAGCCTTGGACAGCCAAATGAAAATTGTTGCATTAAGCACATTTTTGGTATCTGTACTTTTTTCCTTAGCTTTAATCCTATAAAATAAAAATTATGAAAATAACGTATTACGGTCATGCTTGCTTAGGCATTCAAATTGAAGATATTCACTTAGTTGTCGATCCTTTTATTACAGGCAATCCTTTGCCTGAGGCAAAAGCTATTAACGTAGAAGAAATAAAAGCAGATTACATTTTGCTGACACATGCCCATGGAGATCACATTGCAGATGTAGAGCTGATTGTAAAAAACAATCCAGAAGCCATTATCGTTTCCAATGCGGAAATCGCAGGGCACTATGAGGCAAAAGGATTCAACGCACACCCGATGAACCACGGTGGAAGTTGGCAGTTTGACTTTGGTAAAGTTAAATACACTCCCGCTATTCATTCGAGTTCCTTTCCCGATGGAAGCTATGGCGGTCAGCCTGGAGGATTTGTCATTGAAAGCAAAAACAAAAATGTCTACATCGCTGGAGATACCTCTTTAACGATGGACATGAAGTTAATTCCCCTGTTTACATCTTTGGATTTAGCTGTATTCCCAATCGGAAGCAATTTTACTATGGGAGTAGAAGAAGCTGTTGTAGCCTCAGATTTTGTTCAGTGTGACAAAGTGCTAGGGTATCATTTTGACACCTTTGGCTATATTGAGATTGACCATGAAGAAGCCAAGCGCCTCTTCTTTGAAAAAGGAAAAGATTTGATGCTTTTGCCAATCGGCGAGAGTTTAACGTTATAAGAGAAAGATGAAAGCAACGTACAGCAAGCATATTTTGCGTTTTAAGAGACCTTCCTCTACATCGAGAGGGGTAATGACAGAAAAAGAGACTTGGTTGCTTAAAATAGAGGAAAACGATAAAATTGGAATAGGAGAGTGCGGGATACTGCGCTCTCTTAGTTTTGATGATCGTCCCAACTATGAAGCAAAATTGCAATGGGTGGTAGAGCATATCCACTTGGGAAAAGATGTTCTTTGGGAAGAACTGCGCGAGTGGCCTTCCATTCAATTCGGTCTTGAACAAGCGTTTTTGTCTCTGTCTAGCACACATCCCTTTGTGCTTTTTCCTTCTGCTTTTGTGGATGGCACAGCGGCAATTCCCATCAATGGCCTAGTTTGGATGGGAGAAGAAAGCTTTATGAAAGAGCAAATTGACGAAAAAATAGCACAGGGATTTACTTGTGTCAAATTAAAAATTGGCGCTATTGACTTCCAAGCAGAACTGAATCTTTTACACCATATTCGAAAGCACTTTACCGCAGCTCAAATCGAACTGCGCGTAGATGCCAATGGAGGATTTACAGCAGCTGATGCACCGGGGAAATTAGCGCAATTAGCGCAATTAGACCTTCACAGTATCGAACAACCCATCAAACAACGACAAGTCGAACAAATGGCAGCTTTGTGCCAAACAACGCCTTTGCCTATTGCCTTGGATGAGGAATTGATCGGCCTAACTTCCTACCAAGAGAAAGTAGCCCTATTGGAAGCAATACGCCCCCAGTATATCATTTTAAAACCCAGTTTAGTCGGTGGTTTTAAAGGAAGTCAAGAGTGGATTGATATTGCTGAAAAGCTACAAATTAAGTGGTGGATTACCTCTGCACTAGAAAGTAATATCGGTTTGAACGCCATTGCGCAATGGACATTTACCCTAGGCAATCCAATGCCTCAAGGTTTGGGAACAGGTGCGCTGTATACCAATAATTTTGATTCGCCTTTGGAAGTTAAAAACGGTCAACTGTGGTATAATCCTGAATTGGGATGGTAAGAGGTAAGAGGTAAGAGGTAAGAGGTAAGAGGTAAGAGGTAAGAGGTAAGAGGTAAGAGGTAAGAGGTAAGAGGTAAGTGGTAAGTGGTAAGTGGTAAGTGGTAAGTGGTAAGTGGTAAGTGGTAAGTGGTAAGTGGTAAGTGGTAAGTGGTACTCACTATTCACCACTCACTATTCACCACTCACTATTCACCACTCACTATTCACCACTCACTATTCACCACTCACT
>NZ_JACAKI010000002.1:111530-270115 GCF_030326445.1 Myroides sp. DF42-4-2 | reverse complement strand
AATAGTAATAACCCGTTTACCTCACCTAGCTTATATTTTGTTTTGGTGTTCGATGAATCTCAGCTTCGCTTCGATTTCCCCTCACGAAGTGCACCGAATACCAAAGCAAATAGAATTATCAATGAGGTAAACGGTAAATACTCAATGTATTGAACCGGTTTTCCGAAGATATCTGTAATATAGGACGTGCTGCCTAGATGGTCACTATGATACCACCAAACCGGACCGTGTTCTTCCATTGGATTAGCTACAATAGGAACCTGTGTTGGTGGTTCATCTCTCCATTGGTCGTTTATGCCCGGGGGTAATACAATAGGCGGAAATTCTGGTTCTATCTCTTCTTCTGGTTCTTCTCGCGGTTTGGACGGTATCTCTAAATCACAAAATTGGATGTAAAACCCTCCTTCTATACATTGAAACAAATATTTTACCACACAATTAAAAATCCGCGCGATTGGGCTTAACAGTTAACGCACGGACTGCAACTCCGCGCGATCGGGGGTAGTTTATTGTAGTACAAAACTTCAATCTCCTATCACTTTAATATCCTTTTAATGTTTCTAATATATTAAATTTGTTAAATTCCACATCTGAATCTTCTATTAAGTAATGATAAGCTTCTATCTCCATCTTTTTTCCTACTAATTCCTGCTTCAAATTATATTTTTTTAGCAAAAGTGCTTTTTTTATTGTAAAATCTACATAGCACAAATAGTAAATTAACTCATTATTTGGGTTACCTCCATTAAGTTTTTTTATACTATCAATATACTTCATCAACTCGGAATTACTATCATCAGTAAGAATAATAGTCTTAATCTTTTGTATTTGCTCTATATTTTGATCAAATGATTTTGTCTTAGAATATTGATCCATCAAATAAATATTTATTTTTGAACCTCCTCCCTCACTATCATAAATTTGTACAAAAGCATAACCACAATATGATTCCTCATATTTATTACATCCAACTATTGTTAAAAACAATAAGAAAAAAACCTTAGTTCCTAGCCTGTTTAGAATGCTCATGATAAAAAGTTTCTTTATTTTTTCCATTTTTAAGTGTGCCAAAGTGAGTCCTATCAATATAATCATCATTAATATTAAAGTATTGAAACCCATTAGAATTTGATTTACCTGAACTACCTTTTTCGTTAGCAAAATTCAAAATATTCTCAAAATGAACATCCTGTAATATTAAACTAGCTGCATTCCCCATAATATCGTTACTAAACCCAGCATGAGGTTGTTTTTGTGGTCCAAGATTTAAATTAAATCCTTCAAAATCATCATATCTATCACTTAAACCTAAAAAATGTAAGGTTTCATGTATCCCTGCATTTACAACATTATCTTTATTAGCATTTAGCTCCCCATAATTAGCAATTATAGGGGTGTTTTCTTGCCTTGATCCTTTTACATGAGATGATGTATTACCCATGTCATTTCTAACATTCAAAATATTATTTCCTGCTCCTATGTTATCCGCATTTCTATTATTATCATAAACATAAGTAACATTAATGCTAACTTTTACACCATTTATCGTTCTGCTACCAATTCTATTTGCAAACTCTGTATTTAAAGTATTAGCTAATTCTTGTGATGCTCCATTTCCTTGTAAATAAACTGTTGTATGTAAAGAAACACTGATTATCTTTCCACTACTATTTCTCTGTGTTACCATTCTAAAATCTCTTCCATCGGGATCTATTGCATTAATAGGATTATTAGCCACATACACATAAGGGTTAATATTCGGATATTTCTCCGCCAACGGGTCCACACTCAAAAATATACTCGCTCCCGGATCGTAATAACGTGCTCCGTAATAGTAATAACCCGTTTACCTCACCTAGCTTATATTTTGTTTTGGTGCTCGATGAATCTCAGCTTCGCTTCGATTTGCGCATCCAACAGCACTACGTGCGGTTCGTTCGCCTAAAGTTCATCACTTTAGGCTCCGAAAGGCATTAAACTTATACACATTCTCCAATATGTTGTTGGTGCTCTGTTCCACCATGACCTATCTCACCTAGCTTATATTTTGTTTTGGTGTTCGATGAATCTCAGCTTCGCTTCGATTTCCCCTCACGAAGTGCACCGAATACCAAAGCAAATAGAATTATCAATGAGGTAAACGGTAAATACTCAATGTATTGAACCGGTTTTCCGAAGATATCTGTAATATAGGACGTGCTGCCTAGATGGTCACTATGATACCACCAAACCGGACCGTGTTCTTCTATTGGATTAGCTACAATAGGAACCTGTGTTGGTGGTTCATCTCTCCATTGGTCGTTTATGCCTGGGGGCAATACAATAGGCGGAAATTCTGGTTCTACTTCTTCTTCTGGTTCTTCTCGCGGTTTGGACGGTATCTCTAAATCACAAAATTGAATGGAATACTCTCCTTCTATAGTTCGAAACTAATATTTTACCACACAATTAAAAATCCGCGGGATTGGGCTTAACAGCTAACACCTGAACAGCTAACGCACGGACTGCAAATCCGCGCAATCGGGTTTTGTTAATTTTTTCTATGAAATCACTCTTTAGAGTAAAAAATAAGTGATAGTACAAATAAAACTGTTGAAAAAACATCATATAAATCATATACTAATCGCCTATATTGTGGTTTTCTATTTAATATATTTTCTTTTTTTTGAATACTAAATTTAATGTAAAATAAATAAGAATTAATTAAAATCAATACTACAATAGGCAAAAATAAAACTATAAAACTAAGTTCTACAGTAAAAAAAAGATGCAAAACAATAACCAACACTGTATTAAAATTAACTGCTTGTGTAAAAGATGTGTGCATTATTATACTTAAAGGAGTTTCATATTTTGCGTTTTTTATTAAACGTTGATAATTAGCAGCAAAAAAATCTAACCAAAAATTTTGGATATACTTTATTAACTTCATTTATTATTAGATTAAGGTTCAAATTTTGATTTTGTCCAATGATATCTTCGTGCATAGTATGTAGGCGAATTAGTACCAAAAACTACTCTATTATATAATTCACTTTTTGGAAGAGTATTTTCAAAAGTTGTATACGATGCACTATACAATAATCCGTACCCCCAACCAAACACAGTCCCTATTTTGATGCCTAAATAATTATTCCCAATGGAATGAGCTCCTGATACATAATCTCCTTGAGAAATTTTTAGTCCACCATCTATATAGCCTGCATAATTTAATACTTTTGAAGTTACATTTAATCCTGCATTCAGGTTTTTTATACTATTCATAGATTCTTTATACCCTTTAGAATAAGCATTAACACCTACATTACCGTCAATTCGGCCATAAAAATCAATAGAGTTCGAATAATGAGATGTTCCTATTAAATAAGAAGATTTATCCATAAATTTCTGGCTCATATCTCCCATTATTCCAGTGGCAGCACCTCCAAACATTTGTCCAGCGGATACAGCATCACTCAAATTAGAATTATTACCTGGAACCGTAAAGTTTATACCTTCAAGAAAATCATTGCCACCTCCCGAGTTATCATGCCATATTCCATTATTATAAGTCCAACTTCCATCATTATCTGTATGAACGTATCCATTTTCAAATTCCCCTTCTGTGGGTGGATCAGCTCGCATCCCCGTAGGATCAATCAGATTAATCGGATTATTGTGTACATAATGGTATGGATTCCATCCTGGGAACTGTTCCGCCAACGGGTCCACACTCATCCACATCTACTTCTTCTTTTTCTCGCGCGAACTCAACCTTTGTTTTCAAAGACCAACTGTCCATATAAAAATAAAGTTTATTTGATAGTAAAGACCTACTAAACAAAATTACGGATATTCAAAAACTACCAAACGATAAAGAACATGTAGTCATGGAACTGCTCGACTCCTTCCTTAAACAAACGAAACTGAAAAGTATTATGTAAATATAAAATCCGCTAATCAAGGACTAGCGGGTTTCATTTTTATTTATCCAAAATCTCTCGTCATCTAAAAAAATGAATAATAGATGCTTAATCTAATTTTTAATTTCTTGCTTAGCCCAATACTCTAATAATCCAAAGAGATATTTTCCCAATGCTCCTTTGGATTCTAAATCCATAATAACAGCAGGTACGGACAAGGCATTTTTAGAATATAGAATTATGATTTTTTTATTACTTAATTCACACATATCTAAATCAATATAATTAGCCCATTTATAAAGAATATTATTTGGTTCCAATTCAGAAGCTTTTTTCATCATACTATGGGCTTTTTCAATATCTATATCAAAATACCATTCAGACATACAAGCTATTTGTCCTATATAAAAAAGATATTCTGCTTCATCAAAAAATTTAGAATATGATTCAATAAAATATTTCTTCAACAACTCAGCATAATAATCATGTTCTTTTGAATCATATTGTTCTTCAACTAATAAATTCATCAATAAATAATTCATACTTAAATATGCTTCTATACTATTACTATCTTGTTTAATTGTTTCTTCCAATAAATTAATAGCCGTTTTCCAATCTTTACTTTGTTCAAGTCTTAACAACTGTGTTTTCCAATTCATATTTTTATATTATTTAAGGAATAAACATTGTTCCTATTTTTGGAACTCCATTAACAACATTACCTCTAAGTAAAACATTATAACCTCCAACATTTACGGAAAGATCTTTAAATACTCCACTTGTTGGAAATTTTCCATTTGCTGCATTTAAAACAGCTCTAAAAGTATTTTCGTATCCACCAAGTTTTGTTACTAATGGATCTAGATTATGAGCTGCCTTACCGAAAATATGAGGGACTTTATTTTTCATTGCGTAACTCACCGCATCATCAATAATACCACTTGAAAATTTATTTATTAATTTAGCCCCTCCTTTAGCAGTATTACCCAATAGTAATCCTTCAACAGGTATAACTGATGAAACAATACCTCCAATGTAATTCAACATTGTTTCCTTAGCTCTTGCAGTCTCTCCTGTTGGATTAACCCAACCATCATAAGCCATTCGGAAATTGCCCATGAAACTCTTATCATTTTTTCGCTGATAATTTACATTTGTTATTCCGGCTTTATTAAGATCTTTTATACTATTATATATATCAATAGATCCGTCATTATTATGGACGGAGAAAACATCAGTTGGGTCTCCTTCCCAATCAGTACTGGTTACTTCATAAGCATTATATCTCCCTTTTTTGTTATTATCTGGATAAACAGTCCATACTGTTATTCGACCTCCTTCACCTCCTGTTTCCTCTGCTCGCATCCCCGTAGGATCAATCAGATTAATCGGATTATTGTGTACATAATGGTATGGATTCCAGGCAGGAAATTGTTCCGCCAACGGGTCCACACTCAAAAATATACTCGTTCCCGGATCGTAATAACGCGCTCCATAATAGTAATAGCCCGTTTGTGCGTCTAATTCCTTACTATTGAATTTATACACATTCTCCAGAATGTTATTGGTGCTCTGTTCCACCATCACTTCCCCAAACGGTAGGTACTCAATGTATTGAACCGGTTTTCCGAAGATGTCTGTAATATAGGACGTGCTGCCTAGATGGTCACTATGATACCACCAAACCGGACCGTGTTCTTCCATTGGATTAGCTACAATAGGAACCTGTGTTGGTGGTTCATCTCTCCATTGGTCGTTTATGCCCGGGGGTAATACAATAGGCGGAAATTCTGGTTCTTCTTCTTCTTCTTCTTCTGGTTCTTCTCGCGGTTTGGACGGTATCTCTAAATCACAAAATTGAATGTAAAACCCTCCTTCTGTGCGGATCCAACTTATATCTTCTCCTCCATCTTCTCCCGCAAAAACAATACCTGGTAAATCATAACACTTTTTACAATCCGCATCTTTACAAATCAAACACAAATAGTACTTGAATAATAAATCGTATATCTCTGGTTTATCTTCGCGATCTTTATAGTATTCTATGAAATTAAGAAATTGATTGTAACAATCCAACTCGAGGCGATTAAAATCTACAACTGTTCCTAAATCAATTGGATCACGCGTGATGGGATCAAGTGGAATTCCGGTAATCGGATCATAGACATAGCCCGTTTCTGGGTCAATTACTAAACCATCTGCTGTTAGTTCTACGCAACCTTCAGCGTTGATTTGCTCTAGTGCCGCACAATAATCAGTTCTTCCCACTATAGTTTCATAACTCACGCAATTTCCTTGTGAATCCCATAAATTACACCTCTCTCGATACAGTATATGTTGTTCCAAAATAGCTAAAATCTGCTGTCTACAATACAATTTCTCTGGCGTATTATAAAGTGAATGCAATAAAAATTCAACTTGATTTTTACAGATAGCCTCCGAAATTTGGGTTGTATTAAAAATCTCATAATTTCTAACTCCTCTTGTTAGCTGTGCAGTTGCACTACGCATCTGCCCCCTCATAAACGTAGGAGGAGACACCTCTACAGTATTGTAATCTTCTCGGCTAAAATCTTCCACATCTTCCGCTTTTCCTATACGAGAAGCAATGCGCTTTGCATTGGCATAATAGTGTTTGGTGTAGGTCCCCTTAGTATACACTAAATAACCATTAGGATACAGCACTTCTCCTGCATTATAGGATCCATGTAAGTTCATTCGGCCATTGATATTCAAATTGGAAGATACTGTAATTCGCTTGCCTACACGTTCTCCTTTTCCATCATATAAGTAAATGCTCGATAGATTTCCATCATCTGTAATATCTGTTATATTATTATTGGCATCCCAGTTAAAACTGCGATTTTGATATGCTACAGCACTCGAAGTATTACCCGATGTTTCTATAACATCTATATTTCCAGTTGCTGTATAGCTAAAACGTTGTTCAAACCCATTACCATTATCACTCATACCCTCAATACGAGTAAGTTGAGGGGATCTTGAATCTTCATAGATATAATTCCTTTTTATCGAATTTTCTGTATAGGTTATTTGTCTCGTATTTTTATCTATTACAGCATGCAGCTGTGTTTTCTTACTGATCGCATGGTCTTTGGTGTAGTGCATGTCCAACATATAATTGTGTTCTTCTAACAAGCCATCCCATTTTCCTGCTGCCGTCTTCAGTCGATTAAATGCATCATACTCAAACTTTTTACGATACGTTCCTCCGATATTTAATCGCCGATGCTGGCTAAAATTATTGTAAATCCCTTTCACATTATTATTTCGGTCATATCGATAGACATTGCGTAAAAACACACTGAAACTGTTCGAATTATTTGCTTGTGGTGCAGCGAATTGAGCAGCACGCAAACGCTCCGTTAGATCAAATTCCTGCTTCATTTCCACCTTATTTCCATATTGAATATAGTAGGGTTGATCAAAGTAATTGTACTTCACTTGACTGAGGTATTCGACACCTTCATCATTGATCATACTCGTCAATTGTCCCACACTGTTGTAGTGGTAGTTGACCTTTTCTTTATCGGGATACACTAGCTCCAAGATTCTACCCCAAGAATCGTATTTATACTTGGTTTTAAAGTAATGTGGTCTGCCATGTTCATCAGAAATGAATTTGGTCTCTTCTACGACTTCCCCTAATTTTCCATACTTAAATTGATGAGTACCGCTTCGATCGGTCATTAATTTTAAGCGTCCTTGTGGTTCATAGACAAAATCGGCATCAATCTGATTCCCTACTATTTTTGTCAAACGATTAAAGTCATACGTATAGTTAATCGTTTGACCCGTTGCGTCTACTTTGGTCTTAATTTGTCCTAAATCATCATAGGTAAACGCAGTAATACCTGAGGCAGACGACCACTTTTCTATGACCCTGCCCAGCCAATCATAGTCGTATTTCGTAAAGTGATCCATGGCATTGGTCACTTGTCTAACTTGCCCCAACGCATCGTAAACAAATTCGGTAGAAAGTGTTTGTCTATCGCCCAATTGACTTTGTATGACCGTTTGCCCTAGTTTATCAAAATAGTTTATCGTCGTATTTCCTTCAGGTAAAATAACTTTTTGAAACATTAGATTCCCTTCAAATCCATAGCTGTATTTCGTAATCGCATCGATTCCATAGATCAGCTGATCCAAGACGCGATCTTGATCGTCATAGGTTGTCAAAATCTTGCGTTCATCTATATCCGTTGTGGGATAATACCTCGTTAAAAGTCTTTGAAAAACTTCCGCTTCAGCTAAGCCTTCCAAGCCCAATTCTTCTAGATCTAATGGCTCACAATACAGCTCTTCTTCGGATAAATAGTTTTCAACTGCACGTCCAAATTCGTCGTACTTTGTTTTACCTGATACGGCAAAGCGAAGTTTTGGTGTTCCTCCCTCACAACCGATATACTCCTCGTCATTGGCCAGTTGTTTTTTCACTTGAATGACACGTCCCAACCCATCGGTTAACATACTGGTATGCAAAATATGGCCATCACCCAAATTGTGTTGCGTCATCGATGTGCGATTAGTCCCATAGGTGTTGCGAATAGTCCATTCGGCTTCATACGGTCCTTTTACCTGTAATAACCGATTAAAAGGATCATAATCGCAATGTATTTCTTCTCCATATACATCCCTGACCAAAACCGGTTGTCCAAATACATTAACTAATTGTCTAGTCACATTGCCAAAAGGATCCGTAATTCGCGCTGGCACAACTTTAAAATAATCGCCATGATACTCTCGATTTCCCATTTGCGGACTAAACGGACCATAATCGTAAGTATAACTAAAGCCTCCTGGTAGCGTTCTTTTGCTAATATTACCTAAAATATCGTATTCATACTTTGTTATTGTGAAATCAGCATCTGTTACATAATGATTTACTTGAGCATACTTCATCGCATCGGGTGTAACAGTGGCAGTGGTTAATCTCAACTGTTGATTGTTTGTAGTTACACTCACTCGATGGCTAATCGGCAAGGTCTTTACGCCTAAATTATAAGCAATATCAACAGTTAACCCTCGATCAATATCCATATACCTCTTGACATTTCCCATTGTATCATACAACTGAAAGTCTTGTTGGGTTTGGTTAACCAAAGCATTGCTTCCCGTTTCGTCTTGATAGGTCCAATTTTTCGTTTGTATACTTGTAACTATAGGCAATACAGCTAATTTTTCTGTAAACACGCTTACTTCGGCACTGGAGGTTGTAGCCGTATGTATATCATCAACAAGCAAGCGACTATCGTAAAACTTATAGGTATACGTGGTTTCAGTCAACGGTCGTTTTCTCTTGTCTAAGGTATAGGTTCTCTTCGGCAATCCTTTTTTGTAGAGGTATTGTTTTAGGCTAGAACTAGTTCCGGGTTGATATAGCTCATTCTCTGTCATAGCATCCAATAGATACGCTGTTACTGTGGTACGGAACGGGATGCCTTCCCTATTTAACAAGTGGGCTTTTGTTTGACCAAACCCCAAGAAATTGCGCTCTTTTCTGTCTTTATAGCCATTAAAATATTCATAAGCATAGCGGGTGGTATTTTCTCCATCTCCTTCAAAGCCATCAAATACATTTACTTTAGTTAATGCCCATTTTTTATACGGCATCTTATAGGTTGATCCGATAACCGATTGGTCGATTGGATTGACTACATCATAATCTAAATCAATTTTTGCTCCTGTGCTTTGGGTCACTGTTTTCAGCAAATTCGTACGTCTAATACGCGATTTATAAACCGTTATGCTTTCATTGCGAGTAGAAGTGACATAATCGATAAATCCATCCCCGTCAAAATCCATATACCGGCTTTCTTCTGTAGAAATATTGCGCCCTGAAGCTGCTCCTACAGATACACAAAATTTAGGTCCTGTCAATATAATGGGAATGGGGAAATAAACACAGATCGTTAAATTTCCATTAAGTCCTGCATCTATAGATTTCTGTGTTTGACTCCCTGGTAGACTGCGTCCTGAAGACTCAAATCCCATTCCTGTATTGATGTAGTACTGTCCATCTACAATTTTTTCGGGTAATCCATCACCATTTAAATCAATATAGGTTACCGCATCCTTAGAAGTACTTGTTGAAATACTTAATCCCGCAGCTATATCTAGATTTGATTGGCTAGAAAAGCCTAGATTGAGAGATCCACTTCCACTACCTCCTATGGTTTCTGTTTTGCTTTTTTGCAAAGGTAGACCCTGCCAAATTGAACTCTGCTGAAATACTCCGCCATAGTTTAACAACACTTTTCCATCACTTTGCACGATATCAATCAATCCATCTCCATTGATATCTACATAAAAACGCGAGCTTGAATTATTCGTTGTGAATTTACTTCCATTGAGGGAGCCACTAGCTTGGTTTCCTATTTTTGTATTCAAACCGGCCATAAAATTAGCGGACCTAGTTGATCGATCTCCTAATTTTGGACTTCCCGTTATACCGGCATTCCCTCCTCCTGCAAGAGTTCCTGAACCAGCAATTGAAGTTCTAACCGTAAAATCCGCTTGAACAATGCGACTCGAAAGCCCGCCTCGCTTGGCGGTAACTTGAATACGTTCACCTATAATATCAGGAAATCCATCCCCATTGATATCCAGAAATTCATTTAACAATTCACTCGATCCTTTCGTATCTGCACGCCCTATACTAAATCCTAAAAACCCCAGGGATTTGTTCGTCGTATTATTTTTGAAATGCGAATATTTAGTAATTCCCGCAGCGCCATAGTTACCAACAGCTACAGCCGGTGGACGCAAATCGGGTATATCGTCTGTTAAGAATCGCGTATAAGGACTGATTGCTGTTGCCGATACATATAAATGTTCATGACTCTCCCAGCGGTTGCTCTCTTTATTGGGCAACAACATGGCAAAGTACTCCGACATATTACCAGCCGCATTTTGAATGTTATCCATATCCAACTCTACTTGATCCAACGTTAGGGTAGTATCCGTCAGCATATTATTTACCGTTGAATTAGATGCTACCGCTGAAGGTAGAACATGTCTCCCTATAATCGGTTGGTATGTGGCTTGGGGTTCTGCTCCTTTATAAGCAAATTGTCCCCAGTTTCTGTACATGGCTCCCCAAGCTTCTGTTGACTCCGAAGTATATACATTTGCTTTTACTTTTCCATTGGTATCCACTCCTGACATATAGGAGCTAGGATTTGCCCCACTTGCCGTCACTTTAATCAAAGGTTCATTATCGCCTGATTGATAAGCATCTACTAGTTCTCCTATTTTGTGTTCCGTGGTGTAGTACTCAAAATAGTATCTCGCTCCTACCCTTGGTGTTAAAGAAAACGAATCCGTATCTCCCAGATTTTCATATCGATTGTTTGACATCAAACGCTGTTTCTGAACGATAGTTCCACTGGCGTCAAATTTATAACGGAACTTTACATACCCCTTCGGGTCATTGGGGTTACGAGTACTTACTAAAGATATAATACTTCCATTTGGATTGCGAGCGACCAAATAGACATATCGATCCTGACAAGCCGCTTCCGTACATTCCGGCAAACGGAAATTATTTCTTATGGTCACGCTCACCCGTGGACCTTCAGCTGTATACTCCAACGGAATATTACTCGTATGTACTTTACTGTAATTAGAGTAATAGGGCGTGATATACAGGTCGGGATTTGCCGAATCTAGCGAGACTAATTTGGGCTTAAATTTAGTATCAATCGACTTCCAATCTATTTCAGAATCACTTAATACCTCAACTTTTATATAGTGAAAACTACTAGGTACCGAAGTGATCGTTTCCATATCTAAGAGTTGATTTGGAGAGGAAAATGTTGTAACCCCCTCAATATTACTCGTTTTTTCGTAAATCACTACATCATTTCCAAGAATGGCTACATTTCCGCCTACCGTTGTTCCCTTCTTAAAATAGGAAACGCGAAGGGTTACTCTATCATTCTCTTGAACAGTAAAGCTAGGCCATTCTAGACGGTATTTCCCAGCTTCTTTAAACATAAGTTCAAGCTTGCTTCCTACAATAAATCCATCGGCATACGATGAGGTATGTCGAGAAGAGTAGCTCATCGGATCTGGATTTACCCCTGTATATTCTACTTTTGGGTTCCAAGAAATTCCTAGCTCCGCTATGGGTACTTGGTTCGTATGTACACGAAAAAAAAGCAGTTCCCCTTTTTCAACCGTTAGGGTATGACTATGGGTTTCTATTGAGGAAAGCATCAAATTAGGACCTACAACAAAACTCGCAGCCTCCATATTTGTTTCGTGAAGTCTCTCAATGGAAAACTTAACTCCGCTCTCAAGGCCAATATGTTGTTTCTCTATGGTGCCTGTTACTCGTATTTGTCCTGGTTTTGGCGCGCGCCATACCATTACAACATCCATCGGACCATTGGTCATATCAACCTGTGGAATTGGATTTAATACCGGGGCAACCTCTTCTTCTTTTAGTATAATAACCGGACTAATCGAGCTGTCTAAACTATAGGAAGGCGCTTGGGTTTGGGGGTCTATAGATCCAAAATACACCCGTTCATTATCCACCACATCCAACAAACCATCTGCATTGACATCCGTCATATAGGTTGTTGTTTTGGATGAGCTCTTCGAATTGGTACGACTTATATTGCCAACAAATATGTTGACGCTAAGTCCTTTGTCACTATTTTCACTTCTACTATATCCTAAATTCGGTAAGTCTTTGATTGGATAGACGTCGGCTGAAAAATTATTGCCTAAATTCTTGCGGTAATAAAATTTGATCCCGTCTTTAAAAACCTTGTCAGGCAACCCATCGCCGTCAATATCCGTCATCATTACTTTGATTTCCGCATTGGAAGAGCCCCCACCAAACGTTCCCCCTATGGTGGCAGCGCGACTAAAAGGCAACCACGAATTAGGAAAAATAGGGGTCACAATTCCCGCTGAACCTCCACCATTAAAATTCGTCAATTTTCCTTCTGTTCCCCCCAAAGCAGATAGGTATACATTATACCTATCGTAATCCGTGGCATAATCTTTATAGGTATTGATCGTTTGTCCTGTACTTTCAAAAAGGGATCCCGTACCAATATCATCGTGATAATCGAAGGTGTATTCTTCTACTGTAGGAGGGGTATTGTCTGTAGTAGGTCCAAGAACATTTTTATTATTGCTATTTGTATTGATGATGCGATAAAGTAAACTCCTTCCAAACTGTCCTGCTTTGTAAAAAAATTGATATTCATTATACGCATATCCCAATGATTTTCTTCCTTCATCAGATTGCATCTGAGAGGCTTTAACTTCCATACTGATAAGAATGCGATCTATTAAATCCACACTCTTCGCCTCTACACCATAGCGATTATTTGTCTTTACATCTAAACGAGGTCCACTAGGAATATCTATTGTGTTTTTTCGTGTTATTAAAACAGTAAATTCATGTAAATTAGTCCCTGAAGTTGACAATATTGGATTCTTATTGTACACAATCTGTTGTAATTGATAATCGCCACTTGAATTTTGGCTATAATCATATTGCATATAATTATCAAAAGGATCCATGACTTTAGTCAGATGCCATTTACCTTTAGCGTATAGGTCAAAGTAGGAGGTCCATCCAGTAGATCGATCCTCTATTAGCCAGGTGTAATTATTCACAGTGCCTAAGCGCTTAATCACTTGATTAGGATTGTGTTGTGCTTTATGAAACATAGCATTGCTCACGCGGTTGATCAATGGATCTTTATGCGGGACATACATCGTGCGATCAGATTTAACCAATAACAATTCCTCTCCATTCAACAAGTAGGATTCTGTTTCTTTGGCCGTATCGTACAAAGGCACTCCCCAACGGGTATCAACCGAAATTGTAGGAACGGATAAACTCCACCCCAAACCAAAATCCCCTTCATCAGAACCACTGTTGTAGTTGACTGATAAATCAGGAGTCATCCCTTGTCTTCCTTGAGGTAAAATCAAGGGAAAAGTAAGTGCTGCATCACCGCGATCATTAATTTGAGGTATGCTGACCATCGGAATATTTTCCGTGGGGTTCACAGCTTGTATCCCACTCAGTGTTGTGGGGGCAAAAGCATCGCCATCGGGGCTCTCGGGCTCTAAAATCACCCCTGCTACATAGTCTGTAAAGTGAGTCGTTAAAGCGACCACTTGCTGACTCTCTTCCAACACATCAATCACCTGAACCTTGGTCCATTGTTTGATCGTGGTATCGAAGTAAAACACCTGAATATCCTTGGCGCTATACCCACGGGGCAAAGCGGTTGCGTCATAAGGCAAGCGCAGGGTAACTGCTTGATCAAATTGAATACCATCTGGCAAAAGGCGATAGGCACTCTTCTCAGGAGTAACGTTTACTAAAGCCATCCCTGTAGGCGCATAATCACGGGGTCTCAATTCTTGAATCGACAGGGTAAAATCTTCTTTAAAACTCGCCGATGGAAGTTCAATCTCCACTTGATCGTGTTGAAACACTTGGGATTCTCCTTGTTTTTGAACGGCAAATTCCCGGCGTTCAAAGGCCGTTGTCAACGGTTTTACCTCGGCAAGCACACAGGTAGTCAACCGGTGGATTTCTTGTGTTGCCACTATCCTCCCTTCTTTTTTTACTTCTGCCAATAAGGGTGTGGCTAAAGAATCTTCCGTTGTTTCTAGGTATTCAAACGTATCATGAATAATGGGAATGCGTTTTCCCGAAATATACAATTCAACCCCTTGTATGGCAGCAATCACTCCTGACACATATACTTGTCCCGTTATACTATCGCACAGGGTTGCATTGACCTGAAGTATTCCTTCTGTCTCTTGGGCTAGGCGTTTTTCAATTTGCAAATTGCGCACCAAATAAGGCGATTCAGGTTGTTCACCTGCGGTGAATAAGACCGTATTCACCCCCTGTTTTAAATTATACGGCGCTATATACTCTTCTACACGGGTCCACGCTTGATTTTTACTTTGTATATAACCTCCCGTACTCGTAGTGGTATTGATACTTTTAGCCACTGCTGTTGAACTCGAAGCGCCATATAACTCATAAGACAACACATAAGTCGCCTGAGCATCAATGGCTTCGGGTATGTTCACCTTAAACAGGTTATCTTCGGGATCATCATAAGGTAAATCAGCGGACTTCCCAATTACACCATAAGGCAGATCAGCGGCGTACAAAACAACCGATTCCCCAGCACGGTCAACGGTTGACCGAAAGACAGGAGTTTGGGCTTCTGCTCTTTTCTCTTTTCTTATTTCCTCCTCTACCAGTACTTCCTCTGTTTGATCGTCTATTTGCTCTTCTACTTCATCTGCCAATTGAACGGAAGATGATGCCACAATAGAAACTACATCATCTAGATTCACTGTATCGTTGGTTGCAGTATTTTTCGATAGCAAGCGCTCTTCCTCTACATCCATAGGCTCGTAAAAATAAGCCGTTGGTCTCAGCTGAATTGGGTTGGCATAGGCGGCAAACACGTCAAAAACAAAACTTTGCAGCAAGCCGATCAAAATAAAAGTTGAGATTTCTCTTTGGTAACGTTTAAAAAATTGCATACTCCTACGGTTTTATTTGACAATTAATTTCTGAATGGATGTTTTACTATTGATGATGGAAACCAGTAAATAGGTGGTCTTTCCTCCAAGTCTATAGGTGTACGCGCCCCCCTCAATAAGACCGAGTTGCTGGCGTTGCATAAACTTGCCTTCTACAGTATAGATGTAGAAATCCACCCGTTTGGGAGATTCAAAGAAATAGTGTACGTTAAATTCCTCACCTGCTTTCACTGGATTTGGGCTAACCAACCACTGCTCATCCAACGAAGTCGAGGTTTTAATCTTTCGGTTTACGCTAAAGTCAAAACGCTGGTGTTTTCCTCTAAGATCCGTGACTTCTAAGCTAAAGTCACTGGGGTAATTCACCCGTAAGACAGGAGCCGTTGAGATAATTCTATCACCGAGATACCAACGATACCTATAGGAGGAGTTCGGTTTCTTGAGTTGGGGCTGTATTGTCAGCAAGTCTCGACCATTTAGTGTCCATGTACTTGGCATGACAATCAAATTAGACGCGTCAAAATCTAAGGCAATTGAATCGAGGGTTGCTTGTTGTTCGTGACTATCGCGTACCGCAAAGGAATAGGTCGACTTCGGTAGCTCACTCAAGGCAAATGGCGTATGTTCTGTCACAAAGAAGTAGGCTTCATGGGTGTTTAAATCCGTCGCTTGAATTGCGTAAGGCGGCTCACTTGCTCCAGTAGTCAACAATTGATAGCTGTGATTAATACCCAAGGTATCTTGCTCTATATCAATAGAAAAAGGTTGTACTCGCCCAATCGACCAATAGGTATCCGTTTGCGTATTGACGGTGATATTTTTAAAGCTCAACTGTAAGGTATCGGTCTTATCCTGGGCGATCTCCCCTCCTGCAGCCGTATAGAGATAATAATCCATATCCTTTTCGGGAGCTACGGCAAGGGAAAAATCGACTGTTAGATTGTGATCCCCTTTATTTTGCACCAACCATTGCCGTTTGAATTTATTGCTTTGGGCATCGAATGCTTTTTCTTTGGCATTATCGCCGATCAACACAAAGCTCTGATTGGCGAGAATTTCCTCATTATCTGCTTTTTTCAATACAATTGCGGGTTCGTCGTTACTAGAGGTCGCTAGTTGTTCTAACCCAAAATAGCGATCCTTGCCAAGGCCAATAATATGGTTATTAAAGGCTGCATTGAGCTTTGCATCCCATAGCTGTACTCCATTACTGCTCCAATACTTCGTTTTATCCGCTAAGGTAATGCCGTATTTCAACGCCAAATACGTTTCTATTTTATTGCGGGTGATTGGATTTCCACAATCGTTACAAATTAAAACCTCGTACAGTGCGGTATTGGATTTGTCGTAGGTATTGTCCAAATAGAAAATTCGCTTTCCATTTTTATTGCGATAATTGGCATTGACAAAGTTAAAATTGACAATAGCGCCTTGAGCTAGATATGCTAAGTCGACCTTTACTTCCAGGTCTGATTTAATCACATCCGTATAGAACGTATGTAGCGCTCCATCATCATATATCGAAAAGAGCTTCTCATTTGCTTTGATGCTCTTGACAACATAATAGACGTATGTGTGTTGAGAAGTGGGCAATTTCTTATTTAGGATGGGAAACACACCTCCAAAGTGAATTCTTGTATTATAGTTAAATCCAGCTTTGGACATTCCTGTTGATAATCCCTTGACCCAGACCAACTGATGGGCGTCACTTATTTGTTGTTGCGAAAGGCAATTCAAAAAACAAAACAGGGAAATAAAAGAGAGTAAGGTTTTAAACATACGCTTAATTGTTTACGATTGGTTCGATAAGATGAAGTCGAATCCCTCAATAGAGAAACCCAATCCGTATTTGGATGATCAGGTAATAGGAAAAAATCTAGTGGTCAAAATCTTCTTTTGAAGATTGTTTAAGGGTACATAGCAGCATGTGAAGAGCTACTGAACAAAACATGTATTACTGTGAATTTATCCCAAAAAAAACACAAAAAAAAAGTCTTATTTGATATTTTAATCAAATAAGACTTAATTATTTTAAATTTTTAATAAATAAGAGACTTTATTCTTTAAAGACCCTTATATAGAAACAACTCCCCTATCCATACCATTTAGTTGATGACAAACCGATAACCGTTATCTTGTTTTCAGCCATCCTGTAATACTATAACGGGGTTTGTGCACGGTTCTCACCTCGTGTTCGATGGACTTACTGTCAAAAATTACCAAACGCCCAGGCAGTGCATAGACAATTTCTTCTCGTTCACCACCTGCATCATCGGGTAAAAACAACACCAATTCCCCTCCATTAGCAGGTGTCCAATCTTTTTCATTGAGGTACAAGACCACCGAAAGCGTTCGACGCGTATCTTTGTGAAACACATCCAGATGGCGCTGATAGCCTGTTCCTACAGGATAACTCGCATAGTGAAATTCCCCTTCTTGAATACCTAAGTAACAAGTGCGATTGACATAAGCGATAAACTCATTCATCCTTTGGAAGTACATTGCCTCCACCTCATCAGGCGTTTGCTCATTCAACCACAATATAAAATCCCCGCGCACTTCCTCAATCACCTGCTCCTCACTGGCCTGTCCAATTGCGGCTTTTTTAAATACTTGCAGCTCTTGTTTCATAAAAAAGTTAGCGCGCAACAAGTCAATTTCCCTCTCCGTGAAAAAACAATCAACCACGGCATATCCACGATTCACTAAATCGTGTATTATTAACTCATAAAATGAATTTACTTCAAAGTCACCCATATATCATTAGATAAAAACTAAGCAAAAATAATTTACAAGACAAAAAAAATAATGCGCAAGAAGCACTTTTTTTTAGGTTTAGCTATGTTAATTTTTTCCCAACAAGAATACAGTAGAACGAAAGAAGTAAAAACAACCTATAAAAAAAGCACGCCAATATGCGTGCTTCAGTATAATTCGTAAGGGAAACCCTTTATTTGACAATATAATCTTCATTTGGAAGGACCAAAGCCGGCAGTGGTAAATCCGAAATTTCGGAGAGTGAATAAGCAATAGTACTACACATTTGATCCAGGGCTAAATCGTTTTCCTCTTCGCCAAAAGGCTCGGCGATTTCAGCAACTACGGCATCCAATGCAATAAAAGTATAGGCGACAAACGCAACAAAAAACGGCATAGTCCACACAATGAGATCAATCAATCCAAAAGGAAGTAAAAAGCTATACACATAGACGGTACGATGCAAGATCACAAAGTAAACAAAGGGTATCTTCGTATGGACAATGCGCTCACAAGCCCCTAAAACAATAGACAATTGCTCTATATTTTGGTCAATTCTCGCCTGTGTAATCGAATCTATTCGCCCCCCTCTGTGCTGTTGGTTGACCCATTTTGTCAGTTCACTCAACAAAAAAGCAGGTTTAAAGCGCTTGGTCAACATTTCTTGATACAGTTCTTCTGTTACATACGAACGAACAATAGACCAATCTGTTTTATTTCTCAATTGTTTATTCAACGCATAACAAAAGGCAATAATCAGCCGAATGGCTTTTTGCTTTTCTTCCTTTGTACAGGTTTCATCTTCTTCAATATAATGCAACAACTGAAAGGCCAAGGAACGACTGTGAATGACCAAACTCCCCCACTGTTTACGCCCTTCCCAAAAGCGATCGTAGGCCGCATTGTTGCAAAATCCCAAGAAAATAGCCAACGAAATCCCCACTAAGGCAAAGGCTCCTACATTAAGGGGTATTATGATATCTGGAAAAAAATAATGACTCCAATACACCAACCACGAAAATAAAAAAATGGCTAATAACGTAGGGGCGATCTTTTTGAGCACCGATCCCTTCCAAATAAAAAGCATCTGTACAATGTGCTTTTTCTCTCTAACTATCATATGCTTAAGAATTAAAACCCTACAAAATTACAAGATAACAAACAAATAAAAGGAGATTCAAGCATTTAATTCTCCTTTCCTTCTTATCCTACTGCTGAGCAGTTGGTTCTATTTCACAAAACAAAAGCAAACTAAATATAATTTTAGACAACTCTAAAATTATATTTTTATAATACTAAATAACTTATACCTTTGCAGAGAGGTTGACGGTTGACAGTTGACAGTTGACGGTCAACAATAAATAATAAACTAATATAATATAACATGAAAATTAACTTACAACTACCAGAGTTACCCTATGCAAAAGATGCATTAACTCCTCTAATCACAGAAGAGACCTTCGATTATCACTATGGCAAGCACCACGCGTCTTATGTCAACAATCTCAAGGATATTGTTCAAGACACCGCTCTTGTGGAACAAACGGTGGAAGAGTTGATCCTAACGGGGCATCAAAATCAAAACCAAGGATTGTTTAACAATGCTGCACAGCACTGGAATCACACTTTCTTTTGGCATTGTTTATCGCCCGATGGAGGTAAGGTTCCCACGGGAAAAATAGCAGCGCTAATCCAACGTGATTTTGGAAGTTTTGAGCAATTCAAAGCGGAATTTTCAACAACAGCAGCTAAATTATTCGGCTGTGGGTGGGCATGGTTGGCACAAAACGACCAAGGTATTTTGGAAATTATCCCCCTAAAAGAAGCAAATACGCCGATAACATTCAACAAAACGCCCATTTTGACACTTGATGTTTGGGAACACGCCTATTATATCGACTACAGAAACGCTAGACCTAAGTTTATTGAGAACTTTTGGGATATCGTCAATTGGGAATTTGCTAATCAAAATCTAAAATAAAATGAGTGATACCTGTATGAATCACCTGGAGCGTTATTGGAAAACCTTAACTGTATCCAGCAATGAAAATTTTAATCAAAAGAACTATCT
Source organism: Myroides sp. DF42-4-2 (assembly GCF_030326445.1). NCBI lineage: Bacteria > Pseudomonadati > Bacteroidota > Flavobacteriia > Flavobacteriales > Flavobacteriaceae > Myroides > Myroides sp. DF42-4-2. Next base: position 249,814 of record NZ_JACAKI010000002.1, on the reverse strand, counting down.
CGAAGCTTTAAAAGGCTACAAAGAAGCGATGTATCGAGCTGAAGTATTGAACAATCATTGGGAATTGTGTGTGCAATTAAAAATTCCAGTCATACAGGTATTCCTTATTTCTTGTAACAATTTGGCCTATACCTATGAAGAATTACATCAGTTGGACCTTGCGCAAAAGTTCTTGAAACGAGCTATTTATTTCTTGATTCACGTCATGGAGCACAACGATATTGCTGCTAGTGATGTTCAGGCTGATCTTAAACAAGCCTTATTAACCTATGCTGATTTTACCCAACGACACCAACGCAACAAGGCAACAGACAGCACTTGGGATGCCTTGATGCAAACCCTAACAAAAAACCAATAAACAAATTAAAATGCTATGATAGAACCTATTTTACAAGAAAATAACGACCGTTTTGTTATTTTTCCCATTGAACATGATGACATTTGGGATTTTTACAAAAAGGCAGAAGCTAGTTTTTGGACAGCTGAAGAAGTAGATCTCTCTTCGGATCTTTCCGATTGGCAACATCAATTAAACGAAGATGAGCGCTTTTTTATCTCTCGCGTATTGGCGTTCTTCGCGGCTAGTGATGGCATTGTCAACGAGAATTTAGCGATTAACTTCATTCAGGAAGTACAATATGCTGAAGCGCGTTGTTTTTATGGTTTCCAGATTATGATTGAGAATATTCACTCCGAAATGTATTCTCTACTCCTAGACACTTACATCAAAGATCCCAAGGAGAAAGACTATTTATTACACGCCATCGACACCATTGACTGCGTACAAAAAAAAGCCCATTGGGCACTCCAATGGATCGAGAGCGACAACTTTGCCGAGCGGTTAATCGCCTTTGCTGCCGTAGAGGGAATTTTCTTTTCGGGTAGTTTTTGTTCCATTTTTTGGTTAAAGAAACGAGGATTAATGCCTGGGCTTACTTTTTCCAATGAGCTCATCAGTCGTGATGAAGGCCTGCATTGTGATTTTGCTTGTTTACTTTACCTCAACCACATCCAAAACAAACTGTCAGAAGACACTATACACACCATCATCCAAGATGCGGTGGCCATTGAAAAGGAATTCGTCACCGAAGCACTCCCGGTTCGCCTAATTGGCATGAACGCTGACCTAATGTGTCAATACATTGAGTTTGTTGCTGATCGCCTACTCCTTACTTTGGGCTGTAGTAAAATTTGGCATGCGACCAATCCCTTTGATTTTATGGAACTCATTTCTCTACAAGGCAAAACGAATTTCTTTGAGCGCCGCGTTGGAGAATATCAAAAAACAGGAGTCCTGCAACAAGATGCTACGGCCGTTGCTTTTTCATTGAACGAAGACTTTTAAAATTAACCACTTATAAAACACACACTTATGCATGTAATAAAGAGAAATGGAAAAATGGAAGCCGTACATTTTGACAAAATTACCGCTCGCTTACACAAATTAGTTTATGGACTTGAAATTACAGAAAATGAGATTATTGAAATAAGCAAAAAGGTCATTCAAGGGATATACGACAAAGTAACAACCACTACTTTAGATACACTTGCGGCGGAAACTGTGGCAGCCTATACCACGACACATCCTGATTTTGCCATTTTGGCTGCGCGTATTGCGGTGAGTAATTTGCATAAAAACACCTTAAAATCATTTGCTGAAACAGCCGAAAAGTTATACCACTATATCGATCCGATCACCCAAACCCACGCCCCTCTCTTGGCTGAGGAAACCTATGAGATCATTCAACAAAACGCTGATCGACTGAATAGTAGCATTATATACGAACGCGACTATTCCTTCGACTACTTTGGTTTTAAAACCCTAGAGAAATCCTATTTACTTCGCACAAATAACGAGGTTGCGGAACGCCCTCAACACATGTTTATGCGGGTGGCTATTGGCATTCACAAAAATGATATCGATGCGGCAATTGAAACCTATAACCTAATGAGTAACAAGTGGTTTATTCACGCCACTCCTACGCTTTTTAATGCAGGGACTCCCAAACCTCAATTGTCTTCTTGTTTTTTACTGAGCATGAAAGAAGACAGTATACAAGGGATATACGATACGCTAAAGAATTGTGCCTTAATCTCCCAATCGGCAGGGGGGATTGGGCTGAGCATCCACAATGTTCGCGCTACGGGGAGTTATATCAAAGGCACAGGGGGCGTTTCCAATGGAATACTACCCATGCTGAAGGTTTTTAACGAAACGGCGCGATACGTCGATCAAGGTGGGGGAAAGAGAAAAGGCGCAATTGCTGTGTATCTCGAGCCTTGGCATGCAGATATCCTTGATTTTTTAGACATTCGCAAAAACCACGGCAAGGAGGAAATGCGCGCACGCGACTTATTTCCTGCGCTGTGGATTCCCGATCTCTTTATGCAACGCGTTGAGGAGGATGCTTCTTGGTCGTTATTTGATCCTAATGAAGTTCAAGACCTTTGCGATTTATATGGCGACGCTTTTAACACCCAATACCAAGCCTATGAACGAGCCGATAAAGCCCGTCAAACCCTGCCCGCTAGAGCCTTGTGGCAGGCCATTGTAGAGACGCAAATTGAAACTGGTACGCCTTTTATGTGCTATAAGGATGCGGCCAATGAAAAATCCAACCAGAAGAACTTAGGCACTATTCGCAGTTCCAACTTGTGTACGGAAATTATGGAATACACCAATTCCCAAGAAATAGCCGTCTGTAATCTCGCCTCTATTGCCCTTCCCCGCTATGTTGAACACGGAAACTTCGACTTTCAAAAACTGTATGAAGTCACGCAAATCATCACGAGAAACCTCAACAAAATTATTGATCACAACTATTATCCCCTTGAGGAGACGGCGTATTCGAATAAGCGTCATCGCCCCATTGGTATTGGGGTACAAGGTTTGGCCGACGTATTTATGATGTTGCGTTTACCTTTCGAAAGTGAGGAAGCACAAGCGCTAAATCGCGACATCTTTGAAACGATTTACTATGCCGCTTTAGAGGCTTCCATGAACTTAGCTAAAGAAAGCGGAAGCTATGAAACCTTCGCTGGTTCACCTCTTTCTCAAGGGTTATTTCAGTTCGATTTATGGAAGACTTCTCCATCAGATCGATGGGATTGGTCGAGCTTACGAGAAGAAATTATCCGCCATGGCGTGCGCAATTCCCTTCTTCTTGCTCCTATGCCAACAGCTTCCACCTCGCAAATTTTAGGCAATAACGAGTGCTTTGAACCTTATACCAGCAATATTTACAACCGCCGGGTGCGCTCTGGGGAATTTGTCGTGGTGAACAAACACCTGCTTCAAGATTTAATTCAACTGAATTTGTGGAATGCTACTGTGAAGAATCAACTTATTGCAGCAAATGGCTCCATTCAATCCCTGCCCAACATTCCGGATGACATCAAAGCGCTGTACAAAACTGCATGGGAAATCAAGCAAAAATCCCTGATTGATATGGCGGCAGATCGAGGAGCATTTATCTGCCAATCCCAATCACTCAACCTATTTTTAGCAGAACCTACAGCTAGTAAACTGACTTCTATGCACTTTTATGCCTGGAAAAAAGGGCTGAAAACTGGCATGTACTACTTGCGAACAAGACCAGCCGTAGACGCCATCAAATTTACCGTTGATACGGCTCTACTTCAACAACCTACTTCAACAACAAGCTGCGCGCTAGACGATCCGGAATGCCTGTCTTGCGGAAGTTGATTTTATTTGTGAGATTTGTTCGGTTTGCGCGGTTTGCGCGCTTTGCGCAAACCGTGCAAACCGTGCAAACCGTGCAAACCGCGCAAACCGCGCAAAAAACAAATCGAAGATTCATCGAACACCAAAACAAAATATAAACCAGGTGAGATACACCGCGCAAACCGCGCAAACCGCGCAAACCGCGCAAACCGCGCAAACCGTGCAAACCGTGCAAACCGTGCAAACCGTGCAAACCGCGCAAACCGCGCAAACCGTGCAAACCGCGCAAAAAACAAATATAAACTCAGTGAGGTAAACCGCACATTTTTGGTACAGTTTATGTGCATAAAAAGACCTGTACTCATCTAAATTGAGTATTTTTACTTTTTTATTCACCCTTTTTAATCCGGATCAACATGCAACAAAAACAAGAAAAGCCTATTTCATTAACACAATCACTAATCCCCGTCGTATTACTTGTTGTTTTATTGGCTATTAATGTTTTTGTATTCCGGGATGAGGCTTTATCAGGCACGAATCAATTTATTTTACTCCTCGGTGGAGCGATTGCCATTCTAGTAGGCACGTACAATCGCGTTTCTTATGACAAAATACTAACTCAGATTATCAATAACGTTCGAGACACCTCGAATGCGATTTATATCCTATTACTCGTAGGAGCCTTATCTGGGACCTGGTTGTTGAGCGGTATTATCCCCACGATGATCTACTATGGATTGGAAATATTACACCCTTCGATCTACCTCCCGGCCTGTGTGATTATTACCTCTATTATTTCAATTGCAACAGGAAGCTCATGGACCACTTCAGCAACCGTTGGTATAGCCTTGGTAGGCATTGGCAATGCCTTAGGTATGCCGTTAGGGGTGATTGGTGGTGCAGTGATTTCAGGTGCCTATTTTGGGGATAAATTATCTCCCCTATCAGACACGACAAACTTAGCTCCTGTTATGGCAGGAACGGATTTGTTTACCCACATCCGCTATATGCTCTACACTACAGTGCCTACGTATGTGGTCACCCTCATCCTATTCGTGATCTTGGGTTTTCTTTACAGCGCTAATGGTGAAGTAAATACGCAAGAAACCCTTGATGCAATACGCAGTACCTTTCACATTACTCCCATTCTGTTTATTGTTCCCATTTGTGTAATCGCCTTAATTGTCAAAAAAGTACAACCAATTGCAGCCTTGTTAATTGGAACTTTACTAGGGGCTGTCTTTGCTCTTATATTCCAACCCGACATCGTTGTTCACGTTGCTGGTGGTGAGGTCTTTAATTTCTATAATGCATACAAAGGCGTAATGCTTGCCTTGACGACAGACATCCGCATTCTATCGCCTTTAGAAAGCCTCAATGGCTTATTTGAAGCAGGCGGTATGGCTAGCATGCTCAACACGGTTTGGCTAATTTTATGTGCGATGTTTTTCGGGGGAACCATGGAAGCAATCGGGGCACTCCAAAAAATCTCCCATGCGCTATTGCGCGTGGCCACAAGTTTATTTGGATTGTTCGCAAGTACAGTGGCGAGCTGTTTAGCCGTTAATATCACAACTTCGGATCAATATTTATCAATTGTCGTGCCTGGTAAAATGTTTGCTGAGGCATACAAACAAAAAGGATTGGCGCCTGAAAACTTGAGTCGAACCTTAGAAGATTCGGGTACAGTAACCTCAGTATTAATTCCGTGGAATACCTGTGGAGCCTATCATGCAGGAGTGTTGGGCATTCCGACGTTGACGTATTTACCCTATGCCTTTTTCAACTACCTAAGCCCTTTTGTAACCTTGTTATACGCGGCTTTAGACATTAAAATTAGGCGAATTGTCAAGAAGGACTAAGCCATAACAATCAAATCCCTCCTTTTGCGCCCTATACTGTAAGAAGTCATAAAAATGCAACGACAGAATGAAGAATATACCTTTTTCTTCTATTGCTTTATTTTTTACTCTTTCATTTGTTCTCGTAAATAAAAAAATATGAGACTAAAATTTTTAACAGCACTAGCAGTACTACTAGCTAGCAGTTTCTTCTTGCAATCGTGCTCGAAGGAGGACAACAATCGACCGCAATCCATCCAAGACAGCAAAACAACCCTACTGGCCACACATGTCTGGAAAACCACTGCCATTCGAGATCACCAAGGAAAGAAGCTCGATCTTGCTTCAGGTCCCGTTCAGACCTATACGGGTTATGCCTATTATCGTCGAGACGGAACATTTCGCTTTGTAGATTTCAATGACAAACCCAAACTATTTGGTACTTGGAAGCTAACAGATGGAGCAAGTAAACGCCATTTAACGGTGTACAACAACGAAAATTCTACCGCCTATACCCGGACCGTAGATCTCCTGGCGGTAAACAACAGTTTATTTTCCTATAGAATTGTGCCTGATCCTAGCAAACCCAACACATTCTATGAGGTAGATCACCAACCTGTGACCAATCATCCAGAACCCCTAACGCCAGCTCAGCTTTTGGCGGCCGTTCCTTGGAAAACAGTTGCTGTATTGGATATCACCGCAGGGGTTCAACAGGCTAAAAAACTGAACATGAATACAGCTCCTGCAGCCGATTATGTAGGAAATACCTACTATACTAATGTTCATGGCAATGCCTATTTCCCCAAAAATAAAGAAGGAAAATACGCCAATGGCACATTTGCTTTTACAGCGCTTAACGATAAGAAAAACGTGCGTTCAAAAGGAGATTGGTATGTTTCTGTCGATGGAACACAACGCACACTCATTGGTCGAAATCCCAATCAATCTATCGCTTGGGAACAAAAAGTTTATATTGTAGAACTAACTACAGCTAAGTTTACCTATGACATTCAAGTAGGTAAAAAGATGCTTCGCGTCTTTCATCAACCCTTAACAAATTAAATTCAGACTTGAACTAATCCAAGGCTTTTTCTCTTTAGAAAAAGCCTTGGATGTTATTCCCAACGATGTATAATATTCGCTCGTTCTATCCTTCTGTATTCATTGGGTGATACCCCCATTTCCTTTCTGAAAAACTTAGAAAAATAACTAGGCGATGGATAGCCCAATTCAAACGCTATAGCGGCGATATCTCGCGTGGTATTAATGAGGAGTAATTTAGCATAAGCCACATTAACCTCGTTAATCAATTGCTTTGCAGAACGTCCAAGTACGGTTTTAATACATCGATTCAAATAATTTTCTGACAAACACAAGGAATCCGCATAATAGCTGACAGATTTTTCCCGAATATGAGAGTCAATCACCAATTCTTTAAATCGATAGGCAATTTCTAAATCCCTCGAACTGAAGGTATAATTAACCGTATAGCAGTTTAATCGCGATAAAATGGAATAAAAAATAGGAACATACACACTAGGTCTAATCACGTGCAATCCCAATTCTCCATAAAGCAATAACATACTTGCGGTCAATGCCTGCGTATCGTAATAATCTAACTTGTAGTAAGGCATATACTTGATTTCCTCCTTTTTGTCGTGCATCAGTAAATACTGTGTAAAAATATCAGATTCATAGAAAATGATAAAACCCTTAACATCGTCAGAAAGGTATTGCGTAGCAGTCCAAAGCCCTTGTTTTACATGTAAACACTCACCTGGAGCAATGCGATAATGCTGAAAACTAATCAGCTGTTCAAATTCGCCTTGGGTAATAAAGATGATAAAACTAAAGGCCGTTCTATACGGGCTTACAGGCTTTACAATACCCGTTAAATATTCCTCTATTTTATAAATTTGAAGGGAGTTCGTATTGCTGAGTATCGCCAAATCGAGATAAGGCAAATATCTTTTTTTATAATCATAACTAGATAAAATCGAAGCAACTTCTTTCATATAAAAATACAGTAAAAAACACCTCTAAAGGTAAGTATAAAATCGATACGCTTCCATGGCATGAAAAGGGATAGTATTGGCATGATATGGCTATTTACTTGAGGTCAACAAGTTTTTACTTTTGTACAAAACTTTAAGAACTATGTATTTAACTCATCAAGAAAAGGAAAAAATGCTTCTTTTATTTGCGGCAATTGTGGCCAAGAGCAGAAAAGAAAAAGGATTAAAACTGAGCTATCCAGAAGCTGTAGCCTACTTATCTGGACATATAATAGAGGGAGCAAGAGAGGGAAAAACGGTACAGCAATTGATTGGTGAATGCAACCAATTATTAACCTGTGACGATGTTATGCAAGGGGTTCCCGAATTAATTGAGCAATTACAAGTAGAGGCGATGTTTGTCGATGGAACAAAGCTCGTTTCACTCAATTCCCCAATACCATCTAATCCGACTACAACGCTAGCTGCAGGGGCATATTCCTTTGCTTCTGACGACATTGAACTTTCAGCGGGCAGAAAACGCCTTCAAGTTTCAGTTGTCAATACAGCGGATCGTCCTGTACAAGTCGGATCTCACTTCCATTTTTACGAAGTAAATCCAGCCTTACATTTTGATCGCGAAAAAACCAAGGGCTATCACTTAGACATTGCTTCGGGCTTATCGATTCGATTTATGCCAGGGGTTACAGAAACAGTAGATCTTGTAGCATACGCAGGAGAAAAAATCATCCACGGATTTACAGGAAAAATAAATGGTTCGATTTAATTTAAAAGCAAGAAAGTAAGATGAAAAAAATATCACGTAAAGAATATGCCAGCTATTTTGGACCAACAACAGGGGACAAAATACGCTTAGCGGATACCGATCTTTGGATCCAAATTGAAAAAGACTATACCACCTATGGGGATGAGTTAATTTTTGGTGGCGGAAAAGTAGTACGCGACGGAATGGGGCAACATCCTTTAGCCACAAAAGAACAAGTGTTAGACACTGTAATTTCCAATGTGATTATTATAGATCATTGGGGAATTGTAAAAGCAGACATCGGCATTAAAAACGGCCTTATTGTAGGCATTGGAAAAGCGGGTAATCCTTTGATTATGGATGGGGTATCGCCCAATATGATTGTGGGAGTGGGTACGGAATACATCGCGGGTGAAAACCTAATTGTTACAGCGGGCACCATAGATACCCATGTGCATTATATTTGTCCACAGCAATTTGATGTTGCCCTGCAATCGGGAACGACAACTGTTGTAGGTGGAGGAACAGGTCCTGCGGCGGGCACCCTTGCTACAAACTGTACTTCAGGAGCTTGGCATTTGCAACGCATGGCTTTAGCAACAGACAAAATACCAGTAAATTTCATCTTTTTAGCCAAAGGAAACAGTTCGAGTGCAACGGCATTACACGAAATTGTAACTGCAGGTGCTGGCGGAATGAAAATTCACGAAGATTGGGGCAGTACGCCTTACGTATTAAACAAGTGTTTGGAAGTGGCTGATCAAGCCGATATTCAAGTGTGTATTCACACCGATACCCTAAACGAAGCTGGTTTTGTAGAAGATTCACTCAACGCCTTCAACGGAAGGTCTATTCACACCTATCACACGGAAGGTGCCGGCGGTGGACATGCACCTGATTTATTAAAAGTGGTTGAATACGATAATATTTTGCCTTCTTCCACTACACCGACCAATCCTTTTACCATCAATACTATTGATGAACATTTAGACATGATGATGATTTGTCATCACCTAGACAAAAATATACCAGAGGATATTGCTTTTGCTAAATCGAGAATTCGAGAACAAACCATTGCTGCTGAAGGTGTTTTACACGATATGGGAGCGATTTCCATGATGAGTTCCGATTCACAAGCCATGGGGCGTATTGGCGAAGTAGTGACCCGTACTTGGCAAATTGCCGATAAAATGAAGAAAGATTTTGGCCCCTTACACCCTGATACAAACAATGATAACTTCAGAGCCAAACGCTATATAGCCAAATATACGATCAACCCTGCAATAACACATGGTATAGCAGATTATGTAGGATCAATAGAAGTAGGCAAAATGGCCGATTTGGTTTTCTATCGACCGTGTGCTTTTGGGATAAAACCCGAAATGGTAGTCAAAGGAGGCGTAATTGCCTATGCAGGAATGGGCGATCCCAACGCGTCTATCTCTACTCCTCAACCGTATATGTACCGCCCAATGTGGGGCACTTTTGGCAAAGTCGTAGGAGAAATCTCAGCCTTGTTTGTAGCCCAACAAGCTATTGATCACGGTGGACTTCAAGAACTAGGGGTTGAAAAGGCACTTAAAGCAGTCAAGAATACCCGTCAGGTGAAAAAATCAGATTTAATTCACAATGCAAGTCAACCTCATATCCATATGAATCATCAAACCTATGAGATTCAGATCGACAATCAACCTGTTTCCATTCAACCATCCCAATCATTGCCTTTAAGTCAATTGTATCATATATAGACTTTTGGAAATAGAGAATAAAAAGGAGTAAAGTTTTCACAACAAGGTAGTAGAGCCCCCTACTACCTTCTTTTTACAGCTATTGACCCAAAGCGGTTAAGAAGGAAACACTAGATGTACCTTAGGCAGTAATTTTATTTCCTACAGTTGCACGCTTCTAGTACGAAAGCTGTTGACCCGTCCTAAAAAAACTGTACAGTAATAAAAGGATGAATAAAAATCTGTACAGTATGAAGTAGGATTATTAACTATAGCTGTACAGTTATAGTAGGACGAGACAAGTACGAAAGCTGTCATGTTGGAGATGAGTCCATAATGAGTCCATAGTGAGTCCATAGTGAGTCTATAAAAAACACGCTTTTTACTAGACTCACTATGGACTCACTTTGCTGTAACTACGTACTTATATAGAAGGAAACCAAAGCATACCCTTTAGAAGATAAGAAGAAGAGGCAGGGCTTTAATTTCTCACCACCGCATATTTCCCATTATATCTCATCTCGTTTACCTTTGTTATGCCTTCGATAAATCTAGGCGTGGTTTTGTTTTTTCCTCTTCCACTGGGCATTTTATAACAAATCCTTCACACATAGTGTCATTTTTTATTCGTATATTTAGGCTTCTCGAAATAAGTTTTACTGGCTTCCGTAAAATTACAAGAGTAGACGGCAATCACTATAAATAAAACTTATAGTAAAATAAAGAACAATAATCAAATATAATGGTTTATACCAATTCGATACGCTACTTTTGTAAGAGAAATAAGAAAGGAAAAACAAATATTAACTTTAAAAAATAAATAATATGTCTTTAGTAGGTAAAAAGTTTCCAAACATTACAGTAGATGCAATTTCAGAAATGGGTGATAATTTAAGAATCAACATTTTCGAAGAAGCGACAAAAAACAACAAAAAAGTATTGTTATTCTGGTATCCAAAAGACTTTACTTTTGTATGTCCTACAGAATTACACGCTTTCCAAGAGGCTCTTCCTGAATTTGAAAAAAGAAATACAATGGTAATTGGAGCGTCTTGCGATACAAACGAAGTTCACTTTGCTTGGTTAAACACAGCAAAAGACAACGGAGGAATCGAAGGAGTTACTTACCCTATTATTGCTGATACACAAAGAAATTTATCTTCAGTATTAGGAATTTTAGACGTTGAAAGTGAAGTGTATAACGAAGAGTTGGATTCAGTACAAATCGAAGGATCAAACGTTACATACAGAGCGACTTATTTGATTGACGAAACAGGAAAAATCTTCCATGAGTCAGTAAACGATATGCCATTAGGAAGAAACGTTAATGAGTACGTGAGATTAATCGACGCTTACACACACGTTCAAACACATGGTGAAGTATGTCCTGCAAACTGGGAAGAAGGAAAAGACGCAATGAATGCAGACAGAAAAGGTGTTGCTGATTACTTAAGCAAACACTAATTAGGTATTAACGCAAAAAAACAAAAAAATGCTTTTAGAATTAGAACAAGATAACTTACAAGAAATTGTAGGTCAAAACGAAAAAGTAGTTGTACAATTTTCAGCTACATGGTGTGGTAATTGTAGAATTATGAAACCGAAGTTTAAAAAGCTTTCAACAGAAAAAGAGAATATCACTTTTGTTATTGCAGATGCTGAAAAATTCCCTGAATCGAGAAAACTAGCTGACGTGAGTAATTTACCTACATTCGCTACTTTTGTTAACGGAAAACTAGTGAACCAAACCCAAACAAATAAAACGGAAGTTTTACACGAGTTGGTTGGAGAAATCGGTTAATTCTAAAAAACAAATAGCATGAAATTACCTGTAATCAAGCATTTGACTCAATTTATTGAGGACAATGATCAAGACTATATCATAGAAACTTTAGAAGTATTGGAAAACCTAACGGAAGTTCCCTCTTTAAAAGACGAAGAATTAGACGTTATTGGTGAATTAATTTCCAATATGTACGGAGCACTAGAAGTTCAGAAATTAATGAAAGAAGGTGCTACACAAAAAGAAGCATTAAATAGCTTCATGCAAAGAGTACTAGGGTCTATCGACAAATAATCTTTATATTTTACATAAAAAGCTACGAGGTTTCACTTCGTAGCTTTTTTTTCTTCTCCCTCGATTGACTTTCTTGTTGTAGATTAAGCGATCTTCCCACCTATGCCACCTACCTTTGTATGGTAAATAAAAGATCACTCTACCATGAAAATAACAGCTTTTGCTGCTAGTAATAGCAGACAATCCATCAACTTAGAACTGGTAAAACACGCCCTTGCCGATTTTGGTGAACACGAGATTCAGCTATTGGATTTAAACGACTATGAAATGCCGATTTATTCTCCTGAGCGAAACCAAGAAGGTGTTCCAACACAGGCGTTAGCCTTTAATCAAATCCTAAAAAATAGCGATGCTTTAATTATTGGCTTAGCAGAACACAACGGAACATTTAGTACTGCGTTTAAAAATATTTTTGACTGGGGATCACGTGTTGACAAAACGCTTTTCCAACAAAAACCTATGTTTTTACTCTCTACCTCTCCAGGGCCTAGAGGCGGACAATTCGTAATGGAATCAGCTAAAAATATTTTCCCCTTCTTTGGTGGAAATATTAAGTCTCACTTTTCACTTCCTAGTTTTCAAGACAACTTTAAGGATGGAACTATTGTCGATGACAACCTAAAAATAGAATTTCAAGCGCGATTAGGCGATTTTAAATCAACATTACAACAACACTAAACACTGCTTTTTCAACAAAAGAGGTTATCCTTTAGGGGATAGCCTTTTTTTATTGCCATTCCTTCTTTTGTCCTCTATTTAAGTTCTTTCTCCTTTTTTTAAACTGCAAATTGATTCGTACCTTTGCACAACTTAAAAACGAGTAGCGGTTAGAAGCAATCCTATGTGCAAAACACTACTGCTCACCAGTAAACAGTTCATTTATGGTGAACTGAAAAAGCAGTGTAAACCATGACAACGAACTTCATTGTACAATTCCTTAAACAAGAAAGCCAGCACTTATTTCGAATGAAACACAGTGATCGCCTGTGGCATGTTCCCTTTATGGCGATGTTTGCCATTGGAGTTCCCCTGCTTACGGGATGGTATTTTGACAATCTACAGGCGGGTTTATTGGCGTGTTTAGCAGGATTAGTCATCCTCTATGTGCCTTCTAACTTACCTACTCCCCAGCGAATGTTTATTATGCTGGTGTGTTCTTTTGGATTTATGTTTTCCTATGTTGTTGGGGTTATTTTTAGCTTTAACTACCTCGTTTCTGCGGTTGTATTTGGATTATTTGCCACGGCTGTGCATTGGATTTCGCTTTACTTTTCCATGCCTCCTCCGGGTAGTTTCTTCTTTATTATGATTGCTTCTATGGCGAGCAATACACCTTTTGACTTTACTACCATTGCCACGCGTATTGGATATTTTGTACTGGGTACCATGTTTGCCTGTACGTTGGCATTGATCTATAGCTTTATCGTCGGACGTCGATACCTTCCCCAAACTCCGGTGCGCATTATACAACCCGTTCCTATCAAAACGCAAGTAGACTACCTAATTCGCGCGTTGATTGTTGGTCTATTTATGTTTATCTCTTTGTTACTAGGCAATTTACTGCATTTCAACAATCCATATTGGATTCCGATTTCGTGTTTGGCCATTATGCAGGGAATTTCTGTATATCACGTTTGGCAACGCGCCTTACACCGCATTGCAGGAACATTTATTGGCATTGGTTTGTGTTGGGTCTTGATCTCCATTTCACAACAACCCCTCTACTTGTGTATCTGTATTATGCTCTTGCAATTTATTATTGAGATTTTTATTTCGCGCAATTACACCCTTGCTGTGGTTTTCATAACGGCTCTAACCGTATTGTTAGCCGAAGCGGGAAGCTCGTTAATACACTCCCCTAACACCTTAATTCAAAGCCGATTAATCGACATCATTATCGGTAGCTTACTCGGGGGAATTGGCGGTTGGCTCTTACACCATGAATACATAAGAGAGCATACGGTTGACCGAATTAGAAGCACGCGAATTGTGTTGAAAAGAAGACGAAAAAAAAACTAATTTACTCGTATATTTCGTCTGACTTAGTTGAAATCTCTAGGCGTATGAACAAGCACCAAAAACGAATGATTGTCTGTAAGTGGCTACCAAAAAACATAGCTGCCTTAACGCTGTATCCCTTTGTGATCTACAAAAAAGCCGCTTATGCCGAAGATCCTGTACTAGTCAACCACGAACGCATCCACCTCAAACAACAAATCGAACTGCTCATTATCCCTTTCTATCTCTGGTATGCAATCGAATTCATCCTGCGTTTTCTCTACTGTAGAAATTCGCGCAAAGCGTATCGAGCCATTTCCTTTGAACGAGAAGCATATGAGCACGAAGCCGACTTCTCCTATCTCGAGAAACGAAAGTGCTATAACTTTTTGAGAAAGAGATAGGAGAAACAGGCGGGTAGGACTACTGCAATTTTACATTTTCAATTTCTTCAACGGTTCGAATCAGTTCAGGTCCCAGGTGTTGGAATCCATGGTCTTCGATGCGGAAATTATCTTCAATTCGAATACCGCCAAAAGATTTGTAGGCGTTTAATTTGTCGTACTGTATAAAATCGCTGTGTTTTTTTTCGGCTTGCCAGCGTTCGATCAATTCAGGGATGAAGTAAATCCCTGGTTCAATGGTTAGTACATGTCCAGTTTTCAACGCCTTACCCAAACGCAGTGATTTTAACCCAAATAGCTGTGTTTCTTTAGGTTGTTGAGGGGTATAGCCTACGTATTGCTCCCCTAAATCCTCCATATCGTGTACGTCTAATCCCATGAGGTGTCCCAGGCCACATTGAAAAAACAAGGTATGAGCATGCGCTTGTACTGCGTCTTCTGCTCTACCCTTCATCAGTCCAAAATCAATTAGTCCTTGAGATAAAATCAAAGCAGCGTGTAGATGCACATCTTTAAACGCAACGCCTGCTTTCAGCTTGCTTTTTGCGCCTTCAAAAGCGGCGAGAACCACTTGATAGAGCTCGCGTTGTTCTGGGGTAAATTTGGCATCAACGGGAAAGGTACGCGTTAAATCAGAAGCATATCCACTTGGAGTTTCACATCCAGAATCATTCAACAACAATTGTCCCGATTGTAGCGTATTGCCCAAGTAGTGGTTGTGGAGGATTCCTCCATTCACAGTAACAATCGACGGATAAGCTAATCTGCAATTTTCCTGAGCGGCAACCTGTTGAATGGCAGCAGCTATTTCGTACTCTTTTACACCTGGTTTTGCAAGGCGCATGGCCGTTAAATGCATGGCATTGGTAATCGTCAGTGCTTTCTCTATTTCGCTGATCTCTTGATCTTCCTTAATCTCCCTTTGGGCAACCACAGCTTGAATAAAAGGTATAGAAGGCTGGAAATCAGCAATTGATAGTTGAAGTAATTCCCCTAACAAAATCTTATTCGCCGGTTGATAAGGTGGCAAATAATGTATGTTGCGTTGGGTCGTCATGGCTGTTGCCACATAATGAGCTAATTCAGCATACGAACGCATTTCAGTTACCCCTGCTCGCTCACATTTAGCCTGTAACGTTTCTTGTCTACCCATCCATACTAAAGCATCCATAGTCATTTCATCGCCGAAAATAACCGTGCGGTTTTCATCTAAATCAACAATAGCAGCGATATGAGGCTGTTGTATTCCAAAATAGTACAAGAATGTACTGTCTTGGCGAAAAGGATACGTATTGTCCTCAAAATTAATGGGATATTCCCCGTTGCTTAAAAACAACAGAAGTCCTTGACGCCCCATTGTCTTCATCAGTACTTCTCTTCTATTTATATAGGTTTGACTGCTAAACATCATCTTTCTTATTAGATTTTATACAATTCATTTTTATTTGCTACACCCACCCCACTCAGACGTTAAAATCTTTCATTGCAGGCATATTGATTTCTTTTACACAAGTGGCCCTACTCGTTTGCAGGACAAAGCGAATGGCTGCTAACACATCCTCTAGGGGAATAAGCGCACCATCCGTTTGAGCTATTACATCCTCTACCGCAACACGGTGATCGTATTCCGTTGCTAGATAGCCTAAATTTAAAACACTTATTCCGATGCTGTGCTCGCGTAAGCTTTCTCGTAAAGCGTGTACCATGCCGCGCAAAGCAAATTTAGAAGCCGAAAAAGCCACTTCTCTCCCCTTGTGGTTTTCCAATCCCCAAGTAGACCCTATAAGAATAATCTTGGCATTAGGGCTTTGTTTCAAATGGGGAATAAAAGCTTGTAAAGACAATAGACAAGCGGTTACATTCGTCTGAATAATTTGAATAATCTCCGTTTCAGAAGATTGTTCAAAGTCATACGTATCCTCAAAAGCCTCTTGCTCCCAAATACCAACATTGTAAATCAAATAATCCAATGGTTGATCTGCGATCACTTTACGAACTGCTGCTACCGCTTGTGTGGGTTGGGATAAATCCGCTTGTATCCAAGTTGTATTGGGTGCTAGGTCAACTGGTTTGGATCGAGAAACACCATAAACAACATCGGTTTCCTGAGGAATCCCTTGGGCGATGGCTCTGCCTAACCCTTTACTGATCCCGTATAGTAAATATTTCTTACTCATTGTTCAACATTTATACACAAAGCTAAGGTAGAATAATCTATGCTACACATTATTATACAAAATTTAAAATAATCTCAACAAACACCCAAAAAAATATATTTCTTACCATAAAATACAAAAAACACAATTTAATTACTGTATATTTACGCTAAAAAATAAATATGATACATAATTTTTTAAAAATTAGTCTTCTTTTTGGTATTTTTTGTTTGACTACAACAACTATTGCCCAGTCTAAAATAGTACTTAAAAACGTAGAGATTTTTAATGGGAAGGACAGTAAAACAACGCGCGGTTCTATCGTCATAGAAAAGAATAAGATTTCAAAAATTTTAACAGGTGAGGTAGCAGCGGCAGATCTTGATCAAGCGCAAGTAATTGACGGTCAAGGCAAGTTTGTAATGCCGGGGATGATTGATGCGCACTGGCATTCTTTTTTAGCGGCCAATTCCAATCAAGCGATAATGTTGGGAGATGAGAGTTTTTTGTTCATCAATGCGGCGAAGGAATCAGAGAACACCCTACAACGCGGGTTCACTACAGTACGAGATTTAGGTGGCCATGTGATGGGAATCAAACAAGCCAACGACTACGGCATTAATAAAGGGCCGCGTATTTACCCTAGTGAGGCGATGATTTCACAAACGGGAGGACATGGAGACGCTAGTTTTCCTTGGACAGAGCCCCGTATGATTGACCATACACCTCCGAGATTTCAAGTGCTTGGCGGAAGTATTATTGCTGATGGAGAACAAGAAGTAACGGTAGCGGCGAGAGAGCAACTTCGAAAAGGAGCTTCTCAGTTGAAGGTGATGGCTGGTGGAGGTGTTGCAACGATCTACGATCCCTTAGACGCAACCCAATACACAACCAAAGAAATTAAAGCGGCCGTAGACGCGGCAGAGAACTGGGGCACTTATGTCACTGTACACGCTTATACCCCACGCGCAGTAAGACAAGCAATCGATGCTGGGGTAAAATGTATTGATCACGGGCATTTACTCGATGAAGAAACGGTTAAGTTACTTGCGCAAAAAGACATTTGGCTGAGCATGCAACCCTTTGATTTAGATGCAAGTGCTTATAGCAATCCCGAGCAAGCAGCCAATAAAAAACTAGTGGGAACAGGCACAGAAAACGTCTATACATGGGCGAAACGCCACAAAGTAAAATTGGCTTTTGGAACAGATTTAGTCGCACCACCAAAAAATCCACTTAGACAAAATGAATTAGTTGTCAACCTCAAACAGTGGTTTAGCAACTTTGAAATACTGAAGATGATTACCTATGACAATGCACAATTGTTGAAAATGAGCGGACCTAGAAATCCTTATCCTGCTGATTTGGGTACACTCGCTGCAGGTGCTTATGCCGACATTCTTTTGTTTGACAAGAGTCCTTTGGAAAACATAGAGGTGATTGGCGATCCAAAAAACAATTTACTGTTAATCATTAAAGATGGCAAAGTAGTAAAAGATCAGATAACCCAGAAGTAATTGTTCTTCTCCCTTATATAAAAAGGCTTTTATCCAGGTGATAAAAGCCTTTTTTCTATTGGACACACCCTAGTTTTTCACCAGGTTCACTTCACAATTTTTAAACATTTATACTTATATTTGCTTCCACTTAAATTTAAAAATCAAATCGTGCGATTTACTAGATTAATTCATGTAAAACATCGGATAATTAGATTTAAGCAATAGAGATAGTGCTCTGGATGCGAATCCAGTACAGCTGTTCTATTCTGTATTTGTCGTTGACGTTGATGCGCAAAGATTCCGTCTTGTTCAACAAGAAGGATGGAATACCAACTTCGCGCAAACTATCGCAACAACCTGTAAAGATTCAGTTCGGCTAAGCGGGTGAAAGGGCTGAATTAAAGGCCATTGAAACAAAAAGTAACTTTCAAAAAAACAAAGATGAATCATCTCCAACACATTATTGAACAGGCCTGGGCAGATCGTAGTTTGCTTCAGGATCAAGATACACAAGACGCTATTCGCGAGGTCATTGAAGCGATTGACCAGGGCAAATTGCGCGTGGCAGAGCCCGTTGATACAGGATGGCAAGTGAATGAATGGGTAAAAAAGGCGGTTGTTTTATACTTTCCCATTCAAAAGATGGAAACCTTTGAGGTGGGTATTTTCGAGTACCACGACAAAATGCCTTTAAAGCGCAATTATGCGGCAAAGGGCATTCGCGTTGTTCCTCATGCCGTGGCAAGACATGGGGCCTATATTTCTTCTGGTGTCATTTTAATGCCTTCTTACGTCAATATTGGAGCATATGTAGATGAAGGAACTATGGTTGATACATGGGCTACTGTGGGTTCATGTGCGCAAATTGGCAAGCACGTACACCTGTCTGGTGGGGTAGGCATTGGTGGGGTATTAGAACCCCTACAAGCAGCTCCTGTCATCATTGAGGATCATGCGTTTATTGGTTCACGTTGTATCGTTGTTGAAGGCGTTCGCGTGGGTAAAGAAGCGGTTTTAGGAGCGAATGTCGTGTTAACGGCATCGACAAAAATCATTGATGTAACCGGAGATCAGCCTGTGGAAATGAAAGGATACGTACCTGAACGAGCGGTAGTCATTCCGGGGTCTTATACCAAAAAATTTCCCGCTGGAGAATATCAAGTGCCTTGTGCTTTGATCATTGGACAACGCAAACCATCGACTGATTTAAAAACATCGTTAAACGATGCATTGAGAGAATACAACCTTGCGGTTTAACACAACCACAACCCCTTAATACAATTACCACAGTATGCATCTACTGTGGTAATTTACGTTTAAATGACAAGTTAATTTTATGACTACGCTATTTTCCAAAAACATCAAAGTATTCACTTTGAGATTCTTACTTATTTTCGCCTTTTACCAACTCGTGCGCTTTGGTTTTTATTGGTACAATAAACATCTCTTAGATCCCATTGACTTAAAAGTAATCACAGGGGGTATTCGCTTTGATTTGGCAGCGCTTGGCTTTATAAACCTTGCCTTTGCTCTACTGCATCTATGGCCAGGGAAATTTCAGACGAAAAAAGGCTATCAAACGTTTGTGTTTTACAGCTTTTACTTGGTCAATATTCTTATCCTTTGTTTAAATTTCGTTGATTTCGAATACTTTAGATTTATTGGCCGACGCAGTTCTTACTCCTTCATTACAGCTTCAGGGATGGAAAATGAATTGCCGAGGTTATTGAGAAATTTTATTGTAGATTACTGGTGGATTCCGTTGTTCATGCTGGGATCCTTCCTTTTCTTTTGGTTTATTTACCGCAGGATAAACTACAAAATATACGACGCTCGTTTTAATTTTCCACAAGCCATTCTCGCCCTTGTTGTGACGGGTATATTGCTAATTTTTGGACGTGGCGGGTTCCAACCCAAACCCATCCGATTGGTTGACGCAGCAGGATATGGCGGTTTAAAAAACACCGCCTTGGTTTTAAATACTCCCTTTACAGTATTGAAAACAATGGGAAAAAAAGAATCCCTACCCGATTATAATTTCTATAGTGAAGAAGAATTGTTGAGCATTTTTAACCCCGTTCAGACCTTTCACTACGACTCGGTCAACAAAAAAAATGTTGTTTTGTTGATTGTTGAGAGTTTTGGCCGTGAGAATATGCATATTGGATTAACGCCTTTCATGGATTCACTAGCGGCAAACAGCTACTTTTTTGAGCATGGTTTTGCCAATGGCAAGGTTTCTATTGATGCTGTTCCCTCTACTATTTCGAGTATTCCCAGCCTAATGGATCGCACGTTTATTACCTCGAGTTATGCGTTAAACGACGTGTATCCGCTACCAAAAATACTCAACGATCAAGGGTATCACACTGCTTTTTTTCACGGTGCATTTAACGGAAGTCAGAATTTTGACCAATACGCTAATGTTGCTGGATTCAAAGAGTATTACGGCAAAAATGAATACGAAGGTCCAGAAGCTTTTGATGGAACTTGGGGTATTTTCGACGAAGAGTTTTTGCAGTTCTTCGCCAACAAATTAGATCAGTTCGACACGCCTTTCTTTTCGACTTTATTCACTATTTCTTCACATAATCCCTATACGATCCCAGAAAAGTACAAGGGGAAATTTCCAAAGGGAACAGGAGCAATACACGAATCCATTGCCTATGCAGATTATGCCTTGCGTCAATTTTTTAAAACAGCACAAACAAAATCGTGGTACAACAACACGCTTTTTATTGTCGTTGCTGACCACACCTCTTCTGATGGACAACAAGAAAAATGGAAAAACAATGTAGGAAAATTTAGAATTCCCATCTTGTTTTTTGCTCCTGATGATCCTTCGCTTCCTGTTGCCAAAGTTGAGCGCAACTTTCAACAAATTGACTTATTACCTAGTTTGATGGATTATTTGCAACTCAATACACAAATTGTGTCCTTTGGTAAGTCATACCGATCCGAACAAGATTTTGCGGTTAGTTACTTGAACAACCTCTACAACTACGAAGAGGGAGACTATTACTTGGCCTTTGACGGCACGCGCAGTTTAGGACTGTATAATTGGAAAGTAGACCCGGAGTTAAAAGACAATCTTTTACAGAAAGAAAAGGCAAAAGTGCAAGAAATGGAGCGTTTTCTTAAAGCTTACATCCAAACATTTAACGCTCGTGTAAAAAACAATCAGTTAATAATTAAAGAATAATTGATTGTTTTTTAGCATCTTTACGACAAAATAACAATGGTATAATCTGATACGTTACAAAAACAACATACACAATGGCTATAAGTGGATTAGTAATAACATTTAATGAAGAAAAAAATATAGGGAAATGCATTGATGCTTTATTTCAATATTGTGATGAAGTGATCATTATTGATTCCAACAGCAAAGACAACACAGTTGAGATCGCCAAGAGCAAGGGCGCACAAGTTTACCTACAGGCGTTTTTAGGAGATGGACCTCAACGTTCTCATGGCTTGCAATACTGTAAAAACGATTGGATTATGAATTTGGATGCGGATGAATTTTTAGATGATGATGCATTAGCCTTTATACGGTCCAAATCTTATGAAAACAGTCCTTATGATGGCTTCAAATTTCGGGTTAAAAATTTCTTAGGCGATAAATTAATCAATTTTTCGGGTTGGTACCCTGATTCCAAGGTTCGTTTTTTTAACAAAAAAACAGCGCATCCATCGGCTGATATCACCCACCAATACATTGTAACCACCCAGGAGAAAAGTGTGAATGTTCACATTTTGCACTATGGTTGGCAGAATTACAAACAAGTGATTGACAAAAAAAATCAATATTCTACGTGGGCATCCCAACAAATGTTTGAAAAAGGAAAAAAAGTTTCTGCGTTCAAACCTGTATTAAATGGTACGGTTGCCTTTATTAGATGTTATTTTTTCAAAAAAGGGTTCCTCAACGGGATTGATGGCTTGGCTTTTGCAATAATACAGTCTTTCTTCTCGTTTATGAAGTATGTAAAACTTATCCGATTGCATAAATCGAATCAATAGTTTGGATAAAAAAACACATTAAATTGCTTGAATCATATTTATGAAAAAAAAGATAACTCTTTTAATTCCCACCAAGAATGAGGAGTCTAACATAAGGGACTGCATTTTATCTGCTAAAAACATAGTAGACGATATCTATATTGTCGATTCTTATAGCACAGATAAAACGGTAGACCTAGCCCGTGAGCTTGGAGCTCATATTCTTTCTCGACAATTTGACAACTATTCAGATCAAAAGAATTGGGCAATCGCTCAAGTTCCTAACGAATGGATACTCTTACTGGATGCAGATGAAAAGATCACACCTGAATTAGAAAAGGAAATTATCGCTTTAGTAGAACAAGACACTATAGATCAATACGATGCCTATTGGGTATATCGCAAGAATTTCTTTTTTAATCGCGAAATAAAGTATTCAGGTTACCAAAAGGACAAGGTTATTCGCTTGTTCAAGAAAGCGAGTTCTCATTATACGAATCGCGTACACGAGTGTTTACACATTGAAGGGCATGTGGGTTTTTTGAAAGAGAAACTCTACCACAATACCTATCGTGGCTTTGATTTTCACTTGGCTAAACTGAGTCGATATGCCAGTTTACAAGCGGAGGATTACGACAAGAAGACTGGGAAATTAACGGGTTATCACTTCATTTTGAAACCGGGGATGCGTTTTTTCAAGCACTATATTATAAAACAAGGATTTAGAGATGGAATTGCGGGATTAATTCTCTCTTCCCTTAACGCTTATGCCACCTTTTTACGCTACGTGAAGTTGTGGATGTTGCGCAATAATATTGAAAGCTAACAGTAGGCGATTCTCGTTATTTTTTATACCTTTACTACTAAACGCTTCTTATGCATACTTTTAGGTTTTTATTTCTATTATTTGTGCTGTTCAGCTTCGCAAGTTGCCGAACGGATATGGATTTTGAACCCGCTACTCAAGCTTTGCGTTTTTCTGCGGATACGGTTTATTTGGATCCCGTTTTTTCAGAAACACAGTCGAGTTCCTATTTGGTAAAAATCTACAATACGAGTAATAAGAACATCAAAATTCCACAACTCAGGTTGGGCAAAGGTGATCAATCCTACTTCAACTTATTAGTAGAAGGGGTGTCGGGCAAACAATTTTCCAATGTAGAACTTTTAGCCAAAGACAGCTTATATGTTTTTATTCACACCTTAGGCAAAGCCGATCCACAAGCCAAGGAGTTCATTTACACCGATCAGTTACGCCTAATGGGCAATGCACAACCTCAGAGCATTGAACTGGTAACGTTGATCAAAGATGCATATTTTTTACATCCAGGAAAGGCGGATCAACAAGTGCTTCACGATATAAAAATTGCCGATGAAACGACAGTTGAGGGATTTTATATAGGAGATACTAACGTTCACGCAAAGAATACGCTCCACATGGACAATGCCAAGCCTTATGTGGTTTATGGGTATGCTATTATACCTGAGAATCAAACCCTCTATATCGCTGCGGGAACTGAATTATACTTCCACGAGAATTCGGGTATTATTGGCTTAAAAGGCAGTGCAATTCAAGCAAAAGGCACAAAGGAAGAACCCATTATATTTCGCCATGATCGCCTGGAAGCTTCTTATGCGTACACCGCGGGACAATGGTCGGGCATTCGCCTGGAACAACCCGGGGCTAGTACCTTAGATCACGTGCGAATCGAACAGGCTAAGATTGGTCTATACCTGGATAAGGCTGAGGATTTTACCCTGACAAACGCTCAATTGTACAATCATGCATATACCGCTTTAGAAGCGATAAACTCAACGCTAGTGGGGCAAAATATCGTGGCAGCTACAACGCAAAATGCAACAGTGGTATTGCGCAATGGTGGCAATTACCTTTTTCAGCATTGTACGTTTAGCAACAGTGGATTTCGTCCAGACCAACTGGCCTTGCGTATCGAAAATAGCAAGGATGCTCCTTTCGAACGCCTACTAATTCAAAACAGCCTGCTACACACGGCTATCGCACAGAGTTTTGCCTTTATAGGGGATGAAGCACCAAGCCAAGTACAATTTGACTCCAATGCGCTAAAAGATACCAGTAAGCGCAAAGCAACTGCTGCAGTATACAACTACGACAACGAACAGATGTACCTCAACAATATTTTCTTGGACACTCCTACCCTTGCGGCAGTGGATTTCCAAGATCCAAAAAAGAACCTCTTCTACTACTCTAGTCTGATGACACACTTACTCGCTAAGGGCAATCGCACTATTGCAGCAAGTGTTCCGCTTGATTTAGACGGTAAAGATCGACGAAACGCACCAGATTTGGGGGCTTACCAGCATATTGAAACTACGAAAGAATAATTTTTTAATTGTCTTTTTTTAGTATATTTTTGCATCTTACAACAACAACTAAAATAATCTTATCGCAATGATTTATTTCTTCGAAAACCCTTCGAAAAAGTTCTACGCTGTTCAGGTGGAGAACGTTTTATCTATTGAAGATATTCAAAAACTAAATTGGCTTTTTGGCAATGCTACGCATCTAGATCAAAAAGTAATCCACAACAAATTTATTGGTCCACGTGCAACGATGATTACTCCTTGGAGCACCAATGCGGTTGAAATTACCCAAAACATGGGCATCAATGGAATTGTTCGCATTGAAGAATTTTTCGAAGCAAACCAACAGGAATTTGATCCGATGTTGTCTCAAGTATACGAGGTGTTAAATCAAGATATTTTCGCGATTAACATTCAGCCTGAGCCTATTCTGTACATCGAAGATATTGCGAAATACAATCAAGAAGAAGGTTTAGCGCTAAATGAGGAAGAGATTGCATATTTAGAAGACTTAGCTCAAAAAATAGGACGTAAACTAACAGATTCAGAGGTATTTGGTTTTTCACAAGTAAACTCAGAACACTGTCGTCACAAGATATTTAACGGAACCTTTGTCATAGATGGAGAGGAGAAACCGACTTCTCTATTCAAATTAATCAAAAAGACGTCGGAGACGAATCCGAATGCGATCGTTTCAGCCTATAAAGATAACGTTGCATTTGTAAAGGGGCCACGTGTTACCCAATTCGCACCTAAATCGGCAGATAAGCCAGATTTCTATGTGGAGAAAGAATTCGATTCTGTAATTTCATTAAAAGCGGAAACGCATAACTTCCCTACCACGGTAGAGCCCTTTAATGGAGCGGCAACGGGATCAGGAGGAGAGATACGCGATCGTTTAGCGGGGGGACAAGGATCATTACCTTTAGCAGGAACTGCGATCTATATGACTTCTTACTCGCGTTTAGAAGAGAATCGCCCGTGGGAAAAAGCCATGGATGAAAGAGTGTGGTTATACCAAACCCCTATTGATATTTTAATCAAAGCTTCGAATGGAGCCTCTGATTTTGGAAATAAATTTGGTCAACCGTTAATTACGGGATCAATCCTTACTTTCGAACACGAAGAAGACGCGCGCAAACTTGGTTTTGACAAAGTCATCATGCAAGCGGGAGGTATAGGGTATGGAAAGTTAGAGCAGGCGAAAAAACACAAACCAGAACAAGGAGATCAAGTCGTGATTTTAGGTGGAGAAAACTACCGCATTGGTATGGGAGGAGCTGCGGTTTCTTCTGCTAATACGGGGGCTTTTGGTTCGGGTATTGAGTTAAATGCTATTCAGCGTTCAAACCCTGAAATGCAAAAACGCGCGGCGAATGCAATCCGCGGTTTAGTTGAAGCAGACCACAACCCTATTGTATCGATTCACGATCACGGAGCAGGTGGACACCTAAACTGTTTATCTGAATTGGTTGAAGAAACAGGAGGTCATATCAACCTAGATAAACTACCTGTAGGTGATCCAACACTTTCTGCAAAAGAAACGATTGGAAACGAATCACAAGAGCGTATGGGATTGGTCATTGCTCAAAAGGATATGGATACTTTGACGCGTATTGCGGAGAGAGAACGTGCACCGATGTATGCTGTGGGTGAAATCACCAATGATCATCGCTTCACCATCGAATCAGCAAAAACAGGAGACAAACCAATGGACTTTGCTATTGAAGAAATGTTTGGTAGTTCGCCTAAAACAATTATGGCTGATCAAACCATCGAACGCATTTACGCGGATTTAGATTATAGCGTTGAAAAAGTAGATGAATATTTAAACCAATTGTTACAATTAGAGGCTGTTGCATCTAAAGATTGGTTGACCAATAAAGTGGACCGTTGTGTGGGAGGTCGTGTGGCTAAACAACAATGTACAGGTCCTTTACAGTTGCCGTTAAACAATTTAGGGGCGATGGCGCTTGATTTCAAAGGAAAAGAAGGAATTGCTACAACAGTAGGCCATTCTCCTGTTGTTGCTCTAGTTGATCCAACAGCGGGAAGTAGAAATGCCATTGCAGAAGCCTTATCTAATATTGTGTGGGCGCCGCTAAACGAGGGAATGAAAAACATTTCTTTATCTGCTAACTGGATGTGGGCGTGTAATAACCCTGGAGAAGATGCTCGTTTATACGAAGCCGTACAAGCGTGTTCGGATTTTGCCATCGAATTGGGAATTAATATTCCAACAGGAAAAGACTCCCTTTCAATGAAGCAAAAATACCCGAATGACGAGGTAATTGCTCCTGGAACGGTTATTATATCTGCAGCATCAAACTGTACAGATATTACGAAAATCGTTGAACCAACCTTGAAAAAAGACGGTGGATCGATTTATTACATCCGCTTATCTCAAGATGAATTCAAATTAGGAGGTTCTTCTTTTGCACAGATTTTAAACAAAATTGGGCAAGAGGTTCCTACAATTCAAGATGCGGCTTATTTCAAAAAGGCATTTAATGCGGTTCAGACCTTAGTAAACAATGGACAAATTGCAGCTGGACACGATATAGGAAGCGGTGGATTAATCACTACCCTATTGGAAATGACGTTTGCTGATGTGAATTTAGGAGCGGCATACGACTTGACTGCTTTACATGAAAAAGACACCGTAAAAGCGCTTTTCAACGAAAATATTGGTTTAGTCATTCAGGCGAAAAACGACAGCGAGTTCGAAAAAGCACTAGCAGCAGCGGGTGTTGAGGCGACTAAAATCGGGACGGTTCACACGGAAGAAACTGTTAGCTTTAAAAATGGCAACGACAGCTTTAGCTATAGTGTTCCGGCAATTCGCGATACGTGGTTCAAAACCTCGTATTTATTGGATCAAAAACAAACGAAAAACGACAAAGCGACAGATCGCTTTAACAACTATAAAAACCAACCCTTACAATTTGCATTTCCTTCTCAATTTAACGGTAAAAAGCCGGCGATTGACGCGTCTAAACCTCGTCCAAAAGCAGCGATTATCCGCGAGAAAGGAAGTAACTCCGAGCGTGAGGTTGCCAATGCAATGTATTTAGCAGGATTTGATGTAAAAGACGTTCACATGACGGATTTAATCTCAGGAAGAGAAACACTAGAAGACATCCAATTTATTGGAGCAGTAGGTGGATTCTCTAACTCAGACGTATTGGGATCTGCAAAAGGATGGGCTGGTGCATTTATGTACAACGAAAAAGCTAACACTGCTTTGAAAAATTTCTTTGCGCGTAAGGATACACTTTCTGTGGGGATTTGCAACGGATGTCAGTTGTTTATGGAATTAGAGTTAATCAATCCAGAGCACGCTGTACACGGAAAAATGTTACACAACGATTCTCAGAAGCACGAGAGTAACTTTACTTCTGTTAAGATTCAAGAAAACAACTCCATCATGCTATCTACTTTAGCGGGTAGTACCTTAGGTGTTTGGATTTCACATGGTGAAGGTAAGTTCAACTTGCCAGAGGCAGAAAGCAACTACAACATTGTAGCGAAATACGCCTACGATAGCTATCCTGCTAATCCAAATGGATCGGATTACAACACAGCGATGTTATGTGATTCAACAGGACGTCACTTGGTAATGATGCCACATATTGAGCGTTCCTTATTCCAATGGCATTGGGCAAATTACCCTGAAGGTCGTCAGGATGAAGTTTCACCTTGGATGGAGGCATTTGTTAATGCGCGTCAATGGATCGAAGCAACGAACGAAAAATAAAATAAGTAAAAAGCCCTCTAATTCGAGGGCTTTTTTTATGGTCATTAACAAGTAATTAGCAGTAAACTACCTGCGTTGTCGAAAAAAATATGTAGCTTTATAGGAAGGCACTCAAATGCGTGCGCTTATCAATTGAAAAACATGTAAAAAGAAATCATTATGAAAGTAAGACCTATTCGTACGGCGGAAGATTATCACATGGCTATGATAAAGGTACAATTATTAGAAAGCACACCACAAAACAAAGATACTATTGATGAATTAGAGGTGTTGCATATTCTAATTGAAAAGTATGAGCGAGACAATGCCCCCATGGGAATGCCCGATCCGATTGACAGTATCAAAATATACAACCAATACTTTTCTGATGATAAAGAAGAGTAACTAAAAAAACCAACACCCTGCGTAAAGCCATGTGTTGGTTTTTTGTTTTATTTTTTACTATAGACATGACAGCGTCAAACGTGCTAAATATTTACATGAAGAAGATTCAGGCTTTCCTCTACCCTATTTGTTTAATGACGTTGCGAACTCCACCTGCATTGTACACCTGTTGATAGCCTAACTGTTCCAATACTCTTTTTGCCTGTTGGCTGCGCATTCCACTTCGACAGTATACAATAATGGGGGTATCCTTACTATAGCGACCTATTTTAGTCGTTAATTGATCTAGGGGTATATTAATCGCTTTCTTTGCGCCTCCGCCGAGATATTCTCCTTGGGAACGCACATCAATGAGTAGCGCTCCTTCTTTTAATGCCTTTGCCCAGTCTACTTTTGCTTCAGATGACCCAAAAAGGCTTTTTAACCACTGTAACATATTTTTTCTTTTAACTATTCAAAGATAGTACACCTGTATAGGCTGTACCGTAACTTGTGTTACACTACGCTTATTTTGTAGTCCTTCGCCTTACTCTCGAAGTTTGAAAAAAGGATAGACTTCCTCGTAAAAATCGTGAGTTAACGCCACATCGCGAACAAAGCTTACAAAATCCATCTTGTAATCATATCGCGTATAAGGCGTATGCATCATACATTGGTGAATGGCATGTCCCACTGCTTTTTGCTGCTGTGTATTCGCTAAGTCATACAGCTGTTTTAACAGGAGTCCGTCTGTGGTCCACTGGGCACTATGTTGTATAAACACTTGATCCAAAATTTGCATTACTTGAGTTTGCCATTGTTTTTCGCTTTGCATATTGTTAAGCGATAAAGCAAACCAAGTGCTATAGTTTTGGTAAAAATCCTCAAACTTCTTACTGTGATGGGAAATGCGTTTGTCAAAAGCTTTCATCGTATTCATAATCGTTGCAAACAAAGCATAAGCAATGGGTTTATCGAGGTTTACGGTGATGAAATCATTTACTGGTTCAAAGGCAATTTCTAACGTATCTAAGATTTTTTTAATCTTCACACCTTCCAGCGTTTTCCTCTTTCCGGCAACCGCCTTAAAGGTTTGCTCCATAATATCGGATACATAAGTAGCGGTATAGTCCATTTTTTCTTGTGAAAAAGTAACGATAAACTGTTGTTCTAAGGTTTTGTTTTTCTTGAATATTTCTGCCAACCACTGTGCCAGCGTCTCTTTGGTTTGCGCTTCTAACAAAGCACCACTGGCAGAAACCTTGGCTTTTGCTCTTCCTTTTTTAGCCAATTGTGTTGGTGCAACCTTCACTCCTTTTTGGGCAATATGCTGCAGTACCGCTGCCTGGTGAATACAGCGTGTTCCCTCCTCTCCACAGTCACACCTCATCTGTTGGACAACTAGCTCATCTAGCTGTATGTGTACGTCATAGGTTGCTTCCCCTTCATCGACAAAAGCGACAAAATACCCTTTAACTTCTTCATCTAATTCTCTAACTTCTACGGTCTTAATTCTCGCTTTCTCTTGGGTAGTTAAGCGTTGAAGTAGTTCTTGTATGGTCATGTATGCGTTGTATTATTCTATTTTTTTGCTTGTTCACCGTCTAAAGCTATTTGAACAAGAGCAATTAGTTCATCTTTTGTCATCAATTGATTGAGGTAATCTTCTAGACTTCCCTCGTTGGTCATCTCGCCAAAAAAATCTTCGTGATCGGTGCCAAAAACGGTTGGATTATCTGGTTGAGGATCGTCTAAACTAATATACAATTGATCTGGGAATCCGTAACTGTAAAACAATTGTAAAAATTCACCACCTTCTTTTCCCGTCACTTTTTGCACTTCACTGAGGTCTATAAGGGTATCATCGTCAAAATATCCAATATACCACTCGTCATAATCGGCGGTCCCTGCTGTGAAAGGCGTAAATAGCACAGGTTGCCAAAAAGTTTGTCCATGAGGTTCTTCTGTCAGGACATAGAAGTGATCTAGGATTTTTTGATACAATAATTCGCGGTTGTTCTCTACTAAATCGCGATGTTGTTCAATAAAATCGCCTAGTCCATAAATAGGTTCCGTTTCTGCTGCCGTTGCCCAAGGCGTATCGACAGGCTTTCGGTATAAAACAGTCGAAAAGTCAATACTCAAGAGATCTGCTACACGCGAAATGCCTTTTACTTGGCTAATATCTCCACCTAATTGACTAATTCGTTCTAAAATTTCTTTTTTCATCCTCTATTTTTTATCACCTAGCTATTACCTCTCGTCTTCCAATTGACAAGTTAATACTACCTACTAAAGTCTTAGTATGCTCAGCGGTTTGAATTTTCAAAGATACAACAAGTGACCAGTTTACAGCTTACAGTTTTACTTCTCTTTATATTGAACAATCTTCCGTAAAGCGTGAACCGTACACTGTCAACTAAAAAACCTCAACAATCCCCTTTGGAAAGTTGGAGTTAGTGTACTATTTATTACTACTTTTATACAAAGCCTTATATAAAACTTCATCATTTTGCGTTACTGTTATCATAACATCCTCTTCTTTCATTGCATTATATCCATCAAAGTCATTAAATAAATTCGTATCTAAATCATTGTATTGAATCTCTATTTCGGAAAGTTCTACTAAAGGATCTGTTATAATCAACTTATAATAACATTGCTTATTTACTGTCACTCTATGTTTAAATAATTGTAATAATCCATAACTCTTTGAATAACTAAAATCATATTTATAAACATAAAATCTATAATTCATTTTATTAGTATAAACAATGTTTGGTTCAACTACATCTATAAAAGTTTTATTTGCAATTGCTTTTTCTTTTGGTACACTAACTATTTTACCAATATGTATAAAAGTATTATGTGGACTAATTAGTAACGATCCGATAATATATACCGCAACTATTACCAAAAACCATAATAATATTTTTATTCTCTTATTTAGCATCATTTCCTTTATTTACATCATTAATTTTTAATTTATTGTCAATACGCACACCACTATTTTTGTTTTTAATATCATTAAAATACGAATTGGGCCAAAAAGTAGTTTTATCTGCACCTTCTAATCCACCTGCTTCAACTGCCCCATTGACGTTATCAGTACACCAATTAAAAAACTCAGTATAATCTTTCTCAGTAATATCTTTCGCTGTATTATACATATCTAAATCCTGCTTTTCATTGGTAGAAATCTGAAATGCCTTCTCATATCGTTGAAGAAGATTTCCGTCTCTATCTCTTTCTGAACTTTCAAAGCCTTTTCCATCGTAATAATTATCCTTACACGTATTGTGCTCTGATTGCGCAAACTCTTCAACAGACTTATATTTGCCTTTGTCAGATACTATATAACCAGGTTTTACAACTTCTTTTCCTTTTTCATTTTGATAAGTATATTTTCCTCCGTCCAACGAAAAATAAGTCCAACCTTTTTTGTCATCTCCTATAAGCATTGCTAAATGTCCATATTTATGTCCTCTCCTTTGAGCTCCATAGGACAACACAACAATATCTCTTCCATCGGGATCAATTGCATTAATCGGATTATTAGCTACATATACGTAAGGGGTAATATTTGGGTACTTTTCAGCATGCGGATCCATACTCAAAAACACACTCATCGTCGGATCGTAATAACGCGCACCGAAATAGTAGTAACCCGTTTACCTCCTCCTTATTATTTTTTAGGTCTCAGTGAATCTATCTCACCGAGTTATTATTTTGTTTGGGTGTTCGATGAACCTTGCTAACACTGCGGTTTCTCCTCACGAAGTACACTGAATACCAAAACAAATATAAGCGTTAATGAGATAAACGAAGTTCATCGAATACCAATAAACAATAATAAAGTAAATGAGATAAACGAAGTGCATCGAATACCAAAAAAAATATAAGCGTTAATGAGATAAACGAAGTTCATCGAATACCAATAAACAATAATAAAGTAAATGAGATACATGGTCGCTATGATACCACCAAATTTTCCCTTGTCTAAATGGAGGATTCGGAATAGTAGATGGTAGTGCGTCCATGGTGACACCATTGCATATACATAGTAAAGCTTAAAAAAAGAGTGACCTTTTGGGTCACCCTTTTTTCTATCATTCTACAGTTACTTACTACTCCTGTAACTCCACTAAAAACTATCGCTCTTCAGGATGAGTTCCTGAAGACGACGGATTTCCTTTGCGTCTAGTTTCATAGAAGCGAATAAACTCTTTGCTGTAATCGGAATCGGGTAAGTCTTCCGCCCGATTATTCGACGATTCTTTCTCTTCTTTTTTCTTTGCGCGTTTTTCTGCCTGATTTAAAAACTTCGACAATAGCTCTTTAAACGTGTCGAAATCCACTTCATAAGTCAATCCTACACCTTGGGTATAACCAATGCCCTCTCCAATATAGTTGATGTCGTTTTCTCGATTAAAGAAGCGCGCATTTAGCGTTCCCTCTTCGTTAATGCGCAGCAATACTTCTACGTCACCCACAATTACCGATTGCTCTACACCACCCACAGGAACTCCTAGTTTTCCATTAACCGATATGCGATCGTTGACCTTAGTCGTAAAAGTTACCCCTAAACGACCTTCGGTTTGAGTGTATGGATTTCGTTCTCCTTGGGCATAGTTCAATCCTACCTTAAATTTGTCATCCGCATCAGAAAACAAATCGTCAAAAATACTACTCGCACGTTCAAACAAGCTTCCTGCCAAAGCCGAAGATGAGTTGTCAGAAGAAAAGAATGACCCCGTAGCCAATAAGGCCATCGCCTGGCGTTCACGCGTATCTCTATCGCTTAACTTATAGTCTAATTCCGACTTAACAACGGAACTCACTGTTGGAAAATTAATATCAAAATCTACTTCCGGGCTACTCAAACTACCATTTAATACAATGGCAACATCCGTCGGCACTTTTCGGTTGATGATGGAATTGTCAATAATCACACTTGGATTAGCTTCAGTATGGTAAATCGCCTGTAGATCGAGAATCGCATTCATCGGGTTACCATCCCAACGAATGGTTCCATATTTCTTCACCACAAATTTTTTGTCAATTAACCCGCCATATTTGAAGTTGTATTCTCCTTCATAAGCCTGAAAATCTCCCCACATATTAAATTTACCCAACGTATTGATTTCCATCGTAATAAACCCTGCTCCTTTTCCACGCATGGCATGACCAGATTCGCGATCGAGAATAATTTCAATTTCGGCATCTGGTGTTACATAAAATTCAAAATCGAGCTCAATTCCACTGTTACGGTACTTATAGGGATCGAAATCTACTCCCGTCAGACGTAATTTTTTCTCTTGAGGGGATAAGAAGTGAATGAAATTATTCTCTCCTGTACTTTGGGCTTCTTTTAGCGGAATCTTAATGGACGTTCCTTTATTGGAGGTCGCATTGATGTTGATACTCAACATTTCTATAGGCCCTACTATATCCGCTTTCCCGTTAATATAGGCCGTTCCATAGTACAAGCTTCCCTCTTCATATTGGGTATCCAAGGCCAAGAGATTAGAAGACGAGAGCGACAAATTCATCACCCAATCTTTAAAAATCTTATGGGAAACTGTTCCATCGACAAGTCCTCTTGTCTTGTATTTCGTATCCATTAAGCCTGCTTTGCGCAGAATGAACTGTTTGGTTGTAATATCTAAAGGAGTTTCCTGATCAAAGGCATAGGTCACTCCCGTAAACTTGGATTTGAATTTGGTGTCGTTTAAATACAAACGTCCATTGACATCTGGATTTTTAGGTGTTCCCAAAAACGAAATCTTTCCAAAAGCCGTTCCTGTCATATCACTTGCCACACTACTCAAGAAAGGCGCAATCGTTTGCAGCGGAAAATCAGTAAGTCCTGATTCTAAATTGAAATGCGTTTGCCTGTTGATCACATCTACATCCCCATTCAAATAAAATCGCTCTTTCTCATCATCGTCAACCAAGCTCGATTGAACCGTAAATTTTTCTAAGCTTTTGTTTCCGTCTACTTTGAAAAACATATCCCCCAGATACACCTTATTGATCAATAAGGAATCAATTGCAATATTCGCCTGGGGATGATAAATATCTCGTTGTTGGTAAAACTTAACATCTCCATCAATTTTCCCTCCAAAAGAAAGGTTTTCAATATCGGGGGTAATTTTAGCCAAATCTACATTACCGAAGGATAAATTCAACTGTTTATAGGTTGAATCACGCATCACACCACTGAGGTTTACCCGTTGTTTATTATGCGATATCGCCAGGGAATCAATGGTAAAATCCATCAGTGTTTTATTGAAAACTAATTTATTAGCTTTGTCGTTAAACTCGTTGATACTCCACTGGAAATCTTTGAAAAACACTTCGGATTTCTTGAATCCCACAACCGAAAGTTTCTCTTCGTTAATCGTGTGATACAAGTTTAATTCGTATTTGTCTTTTTTATTTTTCCCTCCTTTAAACTCAGAACGCACAAATAACGTATCGTTATGCGTTAAATTCAGCAAATTAAAATCGGTAACATCGTAAAAATTAGTATGGACACTATCAATGGAGACATAGGTATTGTAAATGGGGTTGGAATTGTTGACATTCAGGAGAATATTAAAAAATTCCACACCACTAACTGCAATACTAGGTGAATCGAAATTGAGTTTAAACAAATTTTCATCGCTGTCAATTTCACCATCAACGTGGGTTCTCTCGTTCAGGGTTAACTGTGGGAGAAAAACCTCAATTAGGCGATTGTGAACCGTAATATCAAAGTCGACGTACTGCCCTTTTTTAGTTTTATAGGGAGAGTAATTGGTATACAAACTACCCAATGCATTTGTAAACAACTTTTTTGACTCCACAAACAAGAATTTCCCTTTGATATATCCTTGAATAGCTTCTTTAGAATTGAGTTGTAAGAAACGTTCGCCGTCTGGTGTAAAGGTTGATTCAATTGAAAATTCATCAAACACATAGTGATCCTTACTATTGTCATAAACGGCATTGTGAACTTTAAAGATTCCTTCTAAATCTTCTATATTATTGCCCTTGGCTTTAAATTCGAAGTCGCCCGTAAATTTAGACAGCGTATCATTGACGAATCCAAGTGCGTGTAGATCAGCATAATCCACTTGTGCAACGAAATCGTAGTTCTTTTCTTTGGTACTCAAGTCAATAGTACCGTTAAAATCGAGTTTTACATTGGGATCGGCACTGTGTAATAAGCCGCGGTAATACGGCATTTTCATTAAACCATCAATGGCCAATTGGGTATACTTATACTTTCCGAAAACGAATGAAAACACATCCCCCTTAACAGTTGTATTCAATGATTTTTGATTGAATCCATGTCCATCGACATATAGGTCAAAGGAGGTTAATCCAAACTGTTTATTATCAATAAAATGCCCTAAATCAAAGTGATCGAGTTTAATATTTCCTTTGTAGGTGGCGTGATTGGGATCATCTAATTGTTGAATGGCAATTTTGGCATTTCCCTTTCCGATAGAGGTCATCAATTCGATATCCGTATCCAGGGTTCTCTTGGTCAATTCAATGGTTCCGACAAGATTCACCAAGCCCAATGCCTCTAGTTCAGTTGGCAGTGTTTTGCCCAAGAGGTCAGGCATCAACGCGGCTAAGTTGTAGCGTGTCGTTTGTAAACGCGCCAAATTTGCACGCATCCAAAAAGGTTTGTGATCGTCAAAAACGTTTCGAAACGCAAAATTCCCAATAATTTGAGAGTTATTCTCATCGACTAGATTTGCCCGTTCTAAAACAAAATCATTCATCACCCCTTTCATATGTCCTTTGAAAAAAACTTCCTTATTCGAAGCAAATTCATGGGCAAAAACGTTGATATCAGACGAATTTAGCTTTGCCTTTTTGATTTGAAAATCCCAGTTTACCTTATCGACAAATTCTTTCATGTCCCCTGGTTGAAAGCTCAACAGCAGATCTCCTTCAATATCAGATTGATCCGTAACCAAATGCAATTCTTTCAAACCAATAGTCGTTCGGGTATGGGAAAAATTGGTCGATAAATGTTGTACATTCATTCCCCAGTGATCCATAAAGCTCACTTCTTTCACCAATCCGTATATTTCAGGCCCTTTGATAAAGAAATTATCCACTTGTCCTTTTAACTTTCTGAAATCTACTGCAACTTTTGCTTTGGTATTGTCGTCTGAAATAATCAGTTGAGAATTTTTGATAAAAATACGAGATGCTTTTAATCGAAACTTTCCTTCACCAGGTTGACCATCGTCAAAAATGGCGATCAGTTCATCCAAATTGGTTAGCTCTTCCTTTTCGTATTTGTGAATATTTAGGTATAGTCCGTTGATTCGCGTGGTTCCCAAATACACTTTTCCTTGTTGTAAAGCGTCGAGGTCTGCCAATCGCGTTTGCAATTGATCAATACTGATCAAGATATTTTGATGATTGTCTTTTGCCTCTACTCCTTTAAGGTGAATCACCCCAAAGATGTCGATAGCTAAGCGATCAATATAAAAGTCCGTACCAAATTTTTTGTTTATTTTCTCGGTTGCATATTGTGCCAAATAGCTTTGAACAACAGGCAACATCATTGATCCTACTGCTAGAATCAGCAAACAAAACAGCGCCAAGAATAGGCGAAAAACTATTTTTTTAAATTTTTTGATAACTATTAATGTTTTAAATTTGCTCCTTGTAATCTTCTTTCATTTGAGACCGAGGTACAATCAACAAATTTAATTAATTTTTGCCGTGATTGACCAAAAAAGAAGATATTAATTAGCTTTAAATTTAATTAAAAATGTCCATACAACCCACTTATATATTAGCGATTGAAAGTTCTTGTGACGACACGGCTGCAGCTGTTTTGGCGGACAATCGCGTGCTGTCAAATGTGGTGGCTCGTCAAGAGATACACGAAGAATATGGCGGTGTTGTGCCAGAGCTTGCTTCGAGAGCACATCAGCAGCATATCGTTCCTGTTGTTGATATTGCCTTAAAAAAAGCGGGAATCACCAAAGATCAACTACATGGCATTGCCTTTACTCAAGGGCCTGGTTTAATGGGATCGCTATTAGTTGGAGGGTCGTTTGCCAAGTCATTAGCACTGGCACTAGACATTCCTTTAGTTGCAGTCAACCACATGCACGCCCATATTCTATGCCATTTTATTGAAGAAGACGGTTTTGAACAACCTACTTTTCCGTTCTTGGCGTTGACTATTTCAGGAGGGCATACTCAAATTGTGCAAGTCAACAGTTTCTTTGACTTACAAGTATTGGGTGAAACAACAGATGATGCTGTAGGTGAAGCATTTGACAAATCGGCAAAAATTCTCGGTTTCCCTTATCCAGGTGGGCCGTTAATTGACCGTTATGCCAAAGAAGGAAATCCAAAAGCCTACGCCTTCACCAAGCCAAAAGTAGACGGTTTGAACTTTAGTTTTAGCGGTTTAAAGACACAATTTTTATATTTCATCCAAAAGCAAGTCAAGGAAAATCCCAACTTCATTGAGGAAAATAAGGCGGATATTTGTGCGTCTATTCAACAGACGATCATTGCTATTTTAATGGACAAGCTCAAAAAAGCGGTGGAACAAACAGGTATAACGCAAATTGCTATTGGCGGTGGAGTATCAGCCAATTCGGGTATTCGAAAAACCTTGCAAGAAGCCGAGCAAAAATACGGGTGGAAAACGTTTATTCCCAAGTTTGAATATACCACAGATAACGCAGCGATGATTGGTATTGTTGGATACTATCGCTACCGCGAATCGCTATTTGCCGATTCGTCTGTTGTGTCCAAAGCGAGAATTGAATTTTAATCTACACCAAGTATGCAGTTATTTTACTCCCCTTCTATCGATAAAGAACAAACAACTTTCACCTTTGACAAAGAGGAAAGCAAACACATCATACGCGTATTGCGCAAAAAAGAGGGCGATATTCTCTTTGTAACCAATGGTAGAGGCACGCTGTTTGAAACCAAAATTTCCTTGGCATCAGATCGCAGCTGTTTAACGGAAATTATCAACTATTCCGACAAAGAACAAAAGCCTTTTCGCTTGCATTTAGCTGTAGCTCCTACAAAAATGAACGAGCGCTATGAGTGGTTCTTAGAAAAAGCAACCGAAATTGGCATTTGCGAAATAACCCCAATTATCTGTGATCACTCGGAGCGCAAAGTAATAAAAACCGAACGCTTCGAAAAAATCATTCAATCGGCAATGAAGCAATCCCTTCAACTGTATTTGCCCAAGTTAAATGATCCCATCTCCCTCAAAGAGTTTTTAAAGAAAGACCATGAAGGTGAACTATACATTGCTCATTGTGAAGAAGATAAAGAAAAAGAACTACTTAAAAACAAGATTAAACCCAACGAAAACTACTTGTTATTAGTTGGACCTGAAGGTGATTTTTCTACTGTTGAAATAAAAATAGCGCTAGAAAAAGGTTTTAAACCTGTATCTTTAGGTCATACAAGATTGAGAACAGAAACAGCTGCTCTTGTTGCTTGTCATAGTTTTGTATTCGCTAACGAATAAATCCATGCATATTGAAAGCCAAAGAAATTTCTAAAGGCATCGTCCGCGCGATCCTCATTTTAAGTGGAATTGCACTAAGTGCTGTTTTGTTGTATCAAATCCGCACTTTATTCATTTACCTTGCGCTAGCTTTTGTTTTAGCCTTAATCGGCAAACCATTAGTTGATTTTTTACACCGCAAATGCAAGTTGAAAAAACTCTTTGCCATCAGTGTAACCATGGTCTTTTTTATTTTCGTGTTCATCGGCTTTTCTTTTATGTTTGTCCCGCTCTTCACCACACAAGCTCAAAACTTGTCCGTGTTGAATACCGCACATTTACAAGAGGATTTCAATGGACTTATCTCCAAAATTGACCTATATCTAGACGCAAAAGGCATTAGTTTGGACAAAATTGTGGAGGAATCCCATCTAAAATCACAACTTAACCTCGATTTCGTCCCCAATTTACTCAATACCCTTATCAGTATGTTGAGCGATATTGGAATTGGCTTATTCTCAGTGCTATTTATCGCCTTTTTCTTTTTGAAAGACCAAGTAGTCTTGGAATACCAATTCAAAAAGTTATTCTCTAAAAAGCACGAAAATAAGGTTCTAAACTCCATCAACAAGATTAACAATTTATTATCCCGCTATTTTTTAGGCCTTTGTGTGCAGATGTTTGTCATCTACATTTTAGCTCTTAGCGTATTGTTGATATTTGGAGTAAAAGGCGCTGCAACGATTGCTTTTTTATGTGCTATTCTCAATATTATCCCGTATATCGGTCCATTGATTGGCAATATTTTAGCTGTTGTGTTTACGATGTTAACCTATATTGGCGATGACTTTATTGAAGTTACACTTCCCAAAGCCATCTCCGTAATGATTGGCTTCCTTGTAGTCCAACTCATTGACAATGTGGTAAACCAGCCGTTAATCTTTTCTAATAGTGTTAAATCACACCCCTTAGAAATCTTTATTGTCATCTTAGCAAGTGGTATGTTTAGTGGAATTTTTGGAATGATTGCCGCAGTTCCCTTGTATACCTGTTTAAAAGTGATTGGAAAAGAGTTTTTCCCCAATGTTCGATTTATTCAAGTACTGACCAAAAAATTATAAGTGGATATTCAACTCCTGACACAACCTGAAGTTCAAGCCTATATAGAGGAACACCTCTCGGATTCCCTTGCCTCTTTGGCATTCAAAAAGAGTCCATTTCCCGATTTGACAATGTCGGATTTGCTCACGCAAATTGAGAGTAAGCAAAAGGCTAAAAACAAGCTTTCCAAGTGGTATAAGACGAAAAACATAGTTTTTCCTGCAAAATTGTCTATTGAACAAACCTCATCGGAAGAATGTGCA
The DNA here is from genome assembly GCF_030326445.1 of Myroides sp. DF42-4-2. Taxonomy (NCBI): domain Bacteria; kingdom Pseudomonadati; phylum Bacteroidota; class Flavobacteriia; order Flavobacteriales; family Flavobacteriaceae; genus Myroides; species Myroides sp. DF42-4-2. The sequence continues at coordinate 209,322 of NZ_JACAKI010000002.1, read as the reverse complement.
GCCTATAAAGCTGCATTGGTTGAAGGAGACTCCCTCATTGATTTAACTGGTGGGTTTGGCATTGATTGCTACTATTTTGCTCAGCGGATCAAAACAGTCACACATTGTGAGATACAACCCGAGCTCAGTGCTATTGTTCAACACAATTACCGACAACTCCAACAAGATAATATTGATTGCATTACTGGAGATAGCTTGATTTATCTAGCCAATAGCAACAAGCAGTTTGACTATATTTACCTCGATCCTGCACGGAGAAATCAAAGCAAAGAAAAGGTGTTTTTCTTGCGCGATTGCACCCCTAATATTGTGGAACACCTTGATTTACTCCTAGAGCATACCAAGACGATCTTAGTTAAAACGGCACCTCTCTTAGATATTCAAGCGGGTCTGAGCGAACTAAAACACGTGAAAGCTATTCACATCGTTGCACTGCAAAACGAGGTCAAAGAGTTGTTGTGGATCATCGAGAAAGACTATGTAGGAAAGATTGAATTAATTGCGGTCAACCTAACCAAAACAGAACAACAGCGCTTTGTGATTGATTTATCCGATGACAGCATAGCTACATATGCCCAACCGAAAACCTATCTCTATGAGCCCAATAGCGCCCTGTTGAAGACGGGAAAATTCAATGCAATTAGCGCCATTTTTAAAGTAGATAAATTACAACAACACAGCCAGTTATACACTAGCGATGAATTGGTAAACTTCTCGGGCAGACGCTTTAAAATAAAGCAGAATTTGCCTTATAATAAAGCTACAGCCAAAGAATATTTACAACAACAAAAAGCAAATGTCACCGTGCGTAATTTTCCGTTGAAGGTAGATGAATTACGCAAAAAATGGAAGATCAAAGAAGGAGGTGAAACCTATATATTTTTCACCACTACCCTATCCGATCAAAAGGTATTTCTAATTTGTGAACCCGTATAAAAATCAGCCTTATTATGCCGTTTCGTGAATCCAACACAGTTGAGAAATACTGTGCCAGGTAACGGTTACTGTAGTATTGGGATGCAGGGACAATCCTGGTTGATTGGCAACGAGTAAATAGCGTTTATCTTCGTAGAACACCTCAACTAAAGCGCGTTGTTGTGCATCCTCTCTTATCAACTTTCCCGCATGATCAATAGCCACTACACGTCCCATGGCTCTTAACTTTCCCTTTTGCACGCGTTTGCGATCAAATCGCGGATACAAGTGGTGATACACCCAAACCAAAGGCGTTAACCCCAAAATCATACTTAGAAAGAAAGAAACCACCTCAGCTGTGGTCCAATCAAAATTTTCAAAGTTCCACACAATCGCAACAACTAACGTCAGTGCAACGAGTAAACCCCCAAAAGATAACGTATCGCTAATGCAATGTCCCTTCGGTCGTGGAAAGGCTTTTGGCGTTGGCAAGGCATCCATACCTTTTGTTTTTCTACCAATTGATCTTGCTTGTGCTTGTTCGATAGAATCCTGCAAACCCAAGGCTAACGCATGTCTATACTTTTGTTTCATCTTTTCTGCAAATAATTAATGAACTGTACATCATAAAGCCAATAAAAAAAGTTACAATTACAACACACAGACTACAAATAGTAACAAATTGGGATCAATAAATAGAAAAAACTCTAGGTGAGAACGTGCATTGGTCATTTCCTTCTGCTTGCTCAAAAATCGCTTAAAAAAATAGAATTAGCCCATTGTTATTGTAAATTGTAACTTTAGATCATTGTCTTTTTTATTTCTTTTTCATAAGTCAAAAATACATACAATAAATTCTATAACAATCGAAAAATCAAAGTCTTAACTATTTCATAATTCAATATACACTTTCCAAACATTGGCGTTACATTGCCGAAATATTGCCCAACTTATCCGCTTCTTGTTCCTGTGGTTTTCATGGAAACTACTAGGTGATTATGAAAAAAATAACCCAAAGAAGTAGGGCAAATTGCGCATAATTTCATTACTTTGTAAGGTAATTCCAAATGAATCGTTTCCTATGAAAAGAAAGATATTCTTTGTGGTAACCCTGCTGTCAACTTTAGCTTTTATGAGCTGTAAAAAAGAAGGAAGCACCATACCGCAACCAACTCAAGAAGCAACAGAAACAACTCCAACTACGGAAGTTGATACGGTTGCATTGAAAAAGCAAATTGAACAAGAAAAAGAAACCTTGAGCAAGCCTTATAATGAAGAAGAAGACGCACAAGCGAAATTAGATGCTCTTATCGCTCAAGCAAATAAAGAGGGGAAATTCGTATTTGTACAAGCGGGTGGAAACTGGTGTATCTGGTGCTTGCGTTTCAATGATTTTGTGCAACAGACACCTGAACTAAAGCAAGTAGTGGATCAAAACTATCTGTATTACCACTTAAACTATTCGAAAAACAACAAGAATAAAGCGGTATTTGACAAATACACCCCAAACAGCAAAGGATTGGGATACCCTTTTTTCTTTGTAATCGACGGGACAGGTAAAGTTACAAACATCATCTCTTCTGAAGCCTTAGAAGAAGGCAAGGGATATAGCACAGCCAAAGTGAAAGAAATGTTTATAGCAAACGCACCTAAAAAATAAAAAAATAGCCTCAACGATTTTGAGGCTATTTTTTTTCTCGTACCACAAACGCTTATCCTACAACCAACCTCCTCAAAAACACAGCTACAACAATTGTACAGATTGAGTCGTACGCATCGTGTACATCCATAGACGTAGTTAAATCGTCTTTTGCGATTGCCTAAATATAATTTTAAACCGATGCTTTTTTTGCTATTAGTAAGATTTAAACAGAACACCTTCAGCGAAGAGACATAATCGATAAAAACAGCTTTTATTTTTAGGTTCAATTGTTAATATTTTACACTTTTAAAACTCAAAAACCCTTACATATCCTAATTTCTGATAATAAAATTGTGTTAAATAGCATTATCCTATTTTACACCTGATTTACATTTGTTTTTCTCAACCATAAATTATTCAACTATGTTGATGACTACATTACCCTTAGGAGGAGTAGCGCCCTCTGAATTTATAGTTGTTGTTGTAATCGCTTTATTGCTATTTGGAGGTAAAAAAATTCCAGAATTAATGAAGGGACTTGGAACAGGAATTAGGGAATTCAAAGAAGCTACACGAGAAACAAATGCTACTACAGCAGCTCCTAAACAAAAAATCACGGAACCAATTACGGAAACTGTTGTTGAACCCGCTACAGAAGTAGATACAGCAACAAATCAAGTAGTTGAAAAGTAAAAAAAAGGTTGGATTTGATCCAACCTTTTTCTTTATAAATTGAGAAGTGAGCTATGGGCAATTTGTTCATCCCTCAGTTTGTATAAAACCGTTAGCGTAAACTATCGGATCACCTTGACCTTATCACTATAGCGAATGGGTGCTATAGGACTTTCCGCAGGATATCCCAAAGCGACGTTAATCGTTACTTCGTAATCTTCTGGAATGTTGATCAAGCGCAATAAGTCGGCATTTTCAGGTAAGTTCAAAATAGGAACAATAGTACCCAGTGGGCAAGTTCCTAACCCCAAAGCATGAGCGCTCAAGAGGATATTTTGCAACGCAATTCCCGCGTCTAATCGCGCATGTGCTGCACCTTTTTCTGTAGCAATGACAACAAATGTTGGGGCATGATGTGAAATACTAAATCCAGGTTCCCTATATTTTGCTGCACTTCCTTGAAATTCTTTTCCTTGGGCAAAGGTTAAGAATCGCTGGTTGATTTCTGCAATAATCTTGGGGTTTTGGATAAATCGAATCTCCCAAGCTTGTTTATTCAAAGCACTAGGTGCATAGATCGTCGCTTTCATAATGGTATCCAATTGATCTTGGCTTACTTGTTGATCCGTAAATTTGCGAATCGCCCGACGCTGGAGTAAGTTGTCAATAATGGCTTCTTTTGCACTACCTTGGTAAACCACCTGTTCTACTTTGGTCTCTTGTGTACAAGAAGTAAATAAAACCCCTAGGGTTATTCCTGCATATAGGTATTTTTTCATTTTATTTCTTTTAAATAACGTTGTGAACTTGCTTTGCATACGCATAATTGAATTTGACAATAGTGTAAATGATATAGAGATAAACGAGATAGGGAATCCACCCGTAATAGTACAAGCTGATGACTGCCAATGCACAGCCCAAAATTTGTAGGGTTAAAAAGAAGATTGTCTCCACTTCTTTTTTGCGGTCTTTGGTTTGTCCCCATACTCTAGGTTGAAATACTTGGCTTATTTGAGGAGAGAATCCGTTGAGCAACAAAATGGAATAGGACATGTATTCATAGCGAACGTTCCCTAAAATAAAAAGGTAGACTAGGAGTCCAATCATCGCGCCATAGTACAACTTTCCTTTAGCATTGGTAGGACTAGAAGGCATATCTGTAGCCATAAAGATTGTTGCTAATACAATACCACTCATGGAAAAGCGCAAATCCGTCTCCGTTCCCATCCAGGCGCTCAAGGTAAAGACACTCAACAGGGCCAAGGGAATATGCCAGCTAATTCTATTTCTCAACAGGAGATATCCTCCACCTAAAGCGAGGCAAAGGATGGAATATTCCCCCAAAGCACCAGAAGTTTTATATACTAAATCACTGAAATAATGGGAGATGAACGCATTGTCCAAAGCGGAGAACAAGTTTGAAGCGGGAGTTTGTATGGCGGTCTTGGTGTCCCAAATCGAGGGAGAAGTCATAGTCGAAGCAAAAAATACGCCCATAAATTCTCTGCCTACCAAAGCGGGATTAAACCGATTTTTACCCAAACCACCCCACACTATTTTGCCAAATAAAATAGCCGAAAAAGCGCCAAAAGCGACGATATATCCAGGGGTAATAGGCGAAAGTGTACAGACTAACAACAAGGCTGTAACAACGGCTGATCCATCGCCTAAGGTATTCTTTTTACCCAAAAACAGCCAGGAGCAACAAAACTCAGTGACTAAAGCTGTGAAAACAGCAATACCTACTTGATACAGCAGTAAATGGCCAAAAGCGATCCACCCTACAAACAAAGCAGGTAGCAACGCGATAACCACGTCGAGCATCAGGAGTTGAAGGCGATCAAATCGCGGTTTTATATACGGATACACAGTCATTTAACTCGTTTTAATTGAATTGGTTACTACTTTTGTTTTTCCGTCAAAAATATGCTTCATCAACGGAATATCACTGGGGCAGCTATAAGCACAAGCACCACATTCAATACAATCGAGTAGGTTGAGATTGAGCAAGTCGTCCACTGCATTTCTTTCATTGTGACGCACAAATTCTAACGGCATCAATCGCTGTGGGCACACCTCTATGCACCAGCCACATTTAATGCAATTTTGCTGATTCTGAGGTTGTTTCTTTAACAACAAAACACCTCCTACTCCTTTGTGGAGAGGTGTGAGCCCTGATTGCGCGTGTTTGCCCATCATTGCACCTCCTACTATGGCCCAGTGGGTATTCGAATTCCATGTATTCGCCGTGGCTTGAATCAAGTGTTCCATCGGCGTTCCGACCTTAACTACATAATTTCCTCCTAAGGTTCCCTTCACCCCCGAAAGCGTTACCACGCGCTCAATCGCAGGTTTGCCTTCAAATAATGCTTGGTATATCGCCCAAATTGTTCCGACATTATTGACTATAATGCCGTGATTCGCAGGCACACTTCCTTTGTGAATCTCTTTTTGAGTGGCAGATCGAATCAGTTGTAATTCTCCTCCTTGGGGATAGTTATTTGGTAAAAGTTTGACCTCAACGTTCATATTTGCTTTCGCAGCGGCTTGGTGAATTCCCTTCTTCAACACCCTATTTTGCTTTTCAATTGCCCATATCACACGCTTTACCCCCAATACCGTTTGTATGACACTTACCGCTTGTAGGAGTTCCTCTATTTTCTCTTGCATTAAACTAAAATCTGAACTCAAATACGGTTCACATTCAGCTCCATTCAACAGCAAAGTATCAATCGAACCCTGAGCCACCCTATATTTTAAATGGGTTGGAAATTGAGATCCTCCAGCACCTACAATGCCGGCTTGCAGCAAAATATCGCAAAACCCCTCTAGTGTAAGGGACTTGTGTTCCACGGGTTGTAAGGGAACCTCAGCATCTTTAAAATCATTTCTCAACAAGAGAACGGCTTGTCCGTCTATTTCAGTGAAAGCCTCAACCACACCAGAAACAGGTGCGTGTAACTGAGTGGCAAACGTCCCAGTACTCTTGGCAATGGGCTGGTATTTACGCACGTATTCTCCCTGTTGAACCAGCGGATGCATCACATGGCGATACGCTTGTAAAGGCAGGTAAAAAAGAGCTGCATCTGCTATAGGTGCTATTGCACTTCCCCTGGTCTTTTTCTTGAATGAGGGAATCAAAACCATAGTGTATTATTTATTTTTATTGTGTTCAATTCGGTAGTAGTCAAAAGCAAAATGAGCGCGCAATTGAGCAATGACCGATTCTAATTCTCTCTCCTGTACCGTAAAAAGGGCGGTGGATAAGGCGTCTCCCAAAAAAGCAGTAGGCGTAATCACCCCTACTTGTGCCGTTGATACAGGATATCCCGTTCGCCCATCGAGAATGTGCCCATAAGATTGCCCCTGTATAACCAATTGATTATGCGCAGAACCCGATAAGCTAAAACACGCATTCTCAATCGCTATAGTTCGCTCACATTGGCCAGGTATAAATGCAGAGGGAATATTGACTTTCCAATGCGGATGTGTAGCGTCATTTATCCCCATAATTGTACTTCCGCCAGCGTTGATAATGGCATCGGTTACTCCCCTTGCCTTTAAAAAAGCAAAGACTTGATCCACCGCATATGCCTTGATAAAAGACCCGGTTATTAACTCTTGTCCTCTGGCTATCCGCACAAAATTAGATCGAATGTCTATCTTGTGGTAACCTACCTTTTTCAGGGTATTGGCTAGATCCGTTGGAGAGGGAACCCGTAGATCAGCTGTGTCTTGTTGGTAAAAACCCCAGAGGCGAATCAGGGGCATACAGCTAATATCATAACTCCCATTGGTAAGGGCAGCGATCAATTGCACTTGCTTTAACATCCCAATACACACTTCATCTACTTCAACCCATTGCCCTGCCTTTTGATTGATGCGACTAAAAAAAGAACCCGGTTGATGGGAATTGTAGCGTCGATCCAATTGGTCGAATAGCGCAAAACACTCCTCCAACAATCCCTCGCCATACATCACAGGTATTTTGATCTTCACTTGGCAGTGAAAGAGCCTTCGCGTTTGAGCGAAATACGCCTTAGAAACTGTCGGACGCATTTTCATCATCATGGTGTTCTACAGTTGTAGTTCCTCTATTTTTTAGCGACTTGAAATTGACATTACCCACGTGTATCGTCTGAAAGTAAACGTGATCATTTTTCCATACCCCTCGGGTTGAATCATAGGCTACCTCCTGAATTTCAAAAGGTCTATTCGAAATCATCGCTTCTTCTTGTTGTTGTTTCTCTTGGAGTGCTACTTGCTTTCTAGTCTCCTTGTACTTCTCCCAAAAACTGCGTTGCCCAAAAAGTAACAACACAATTCCCACTAGATATAAAACGAGTGACTGCGGCTTTCTGTGTATCATCTGCTAGTATTAAAACTATTTTAGGTTACAATAATACCAACTACGGATAAAAGTCAAAAGCAATACCGGTTATTCTAAAAAAGAAAATGACCAATTGCATTGGTCACGAAAGGCGGAGGCAATTTAAAGATATCCCTATCTTTGCAACAAAGAGTAGTAGCACAATGCGAGATTTTTTAGAGCGAAAATGGGCACAAGAATTGGGTATCTTGGTGTTCTCATTCATTTTATTTACCTTAAATGACTGGATACTCATTGCCAGTTGGAGGAGTCTTTTTTTGGGCTTGGTTTACTTTATGTTGCTATACGCCCATGCCCAATTGAACCGCTTTTACCTCTTACCTCTATTGGTCAAAAGGGATCGCATTTACCTTTACCTCTTTCTAACCCTTTGTTTGCTCTCGGTAACTGCCTTTTTTCTCAGTCATCTTACGCAAAGTTTTTTATATAAATCTTGCTTTTTGCATTCGAACAATTCCAAGCTCACCTTTCAATATCAATTGGGTGTTTTGTTGGGATCCAATGTTTGTATTTTGGGCACCACTCATTTTTTGGAGTATTACCGCAAACAAAAGGAAATGGCCCATCGAGAAATCATTACCAAAAAAAATGAAATCGACCTGTTAAACAAGCAGCTGAATCCCCATTTTCTCTTTAATACCCTAAATACGATTTATGGGTTGAGTATTGCGTTTCCCGATAAAACCCCTGATGCCATTATGAAAGTGTCTGAACTCTTGCGCTATCAAGTAGAAAATAGCAATAAAGATGTTGTGGCCTTAAGCGATGAGATTTCCTTTATTCAAAGCTATATCGAATTGGAACAAGAACGGGTGGGCTATCGCTGTGACCTCCGCTTTAGGTGGGATATAGACCAGGCAAACAAATATACAATCGCACCGTTGATCGTCTTTACCTTTGTGGAAAATGCCTTCAAACACGGAACCTCTACAATTGAACATTGTTTCATTCACATTGACCTACACGTCAACCAAGGCGTGTTACAACTCGATATAGTCAACCCCCTACCGCTAAAATCGACAGCGCCTACCTCAACCAAAGTAGGCTTAGAAAACACAACAGCGCGCTTGCAAATGATTTACCCCAATCGACATACACTGCGCGTTTACCCAGAGGGAAATCAATTCATTACTCATCTATCAATTGACTTATAAATCATGGAACACCAACAATACAAATGCATGATTATTGACGATGAACCTGCTTCTCACTATGTCTTGCAGAGTTATATTGAAAAAAACGCCAATTTACAATTGGTCAAGCAGTGTTATAATGCTTTAGAAGCCATGGACTACATCCGTCTTCACCCCGTGGATTTAATCTTCCTAGACATTGATATGCCACAAATGTCGGGCATTGAATTTTTAGAGAGCATTCCACAAGCGCCAAAAACCATTTTGACAACTGCTCATTCCCAATATGCCTTAAAAAGTTACGACTATGGCGTGTTAGATTACTTGTTAAAACCCATTTCTTTTCCTCGTTTTATCAAGGCAATTGAGCGTTTTTTATCGCTTTACCTCCCCCAAGAAGTTGAGCTACCTCCCTTGGGCATACAACTAAAAGTAGGAAAAGAAACAATTGAAATACAACAAGATACTATCAATTACATTCAGAGTTATGGCAACTATGTCAAGGTTTTTACTTGCGAAAAAGTTCATATTGTTACCACTACAACCCAAGAGATTGTGTCTCTTTTAGCTGCACAACATTTTTTGCGTATCCACAAATCTTATGTGGTAAATCTCACTAAAATAACAGCGTATACCGAACAGGACGTTTCGATACAAGGCGTTCAAATTCCCATTGGAATCACCTATAAAAGAGAACTTTACAATCGCTTGGACAAGGTGGAATAAGCGTTTTTACTTAAACTTTAGATCCTAAATCTTTACCCGATGCACTGCCCTCGAGCAAAAAAGTAAGCTCCTCACAACGGATTATCTTGCCGTCTAGAAAGGTAAACTCCGCCATCACTAAATGTTTGTGGTACGCTCCATCGCGCAAAACCGATTCAACCTGATGTTTTGTAAATACCACCTGATCCCTCACGGCAGTACTGCATACTTCTACCGCTACTCTTTCGATCAACTCTTTTAATTTTTTGATGTGTTGTTTAAAGGCCTTAAAATCCAACTGTTTCCCATCGACAACCTGTACGTAATCTGGTGAAAAATACGCTTGAATTAACGCTTCGTCATAGGTTTTACCCTCGATGATGTTGTGCAACATCTCTTGTACTCTTTTTTCCATTTTTACACGTTTGATTAAACAGTAGCAAAGGTGAAAAAATCATAGGCTACAGGCGATAACAATTGTTATCAAATAGTCGAGTGCCATTTTTTTTTTCAACGCATAACAGAAGGTTTGGGTTTGTTCAGCTATCTTTGTGTATAAACACGATTCGATTATGAGTATACTATCAAAATTCACTATAGCAACAGAAGAGGGATTGCGCATTCTCTTTCAATTCAGAGAAGCTCAACTAAGAGGTATGTATGCCTCAAAAGTAGAAGAAGATCAGTTCAATCAGTACCTTAGACAGCAATTAGATCACAAGGAAACCATTTTAGAGCTCAATGATTTAAGTACACAAATGTTGACGGTCTATAAAGACGAGATTCCTGCGGGCTATGCGATGATTAAGCAAGTGGATCAACCGGCATTGGCAGAGAACAAGGTGATCAACTTAACTTCCTTTTACCTCTTACCTGACTTTGATCAAGAAGAAGTGCGCGCTTCGCTCTGGAGTAAGACTTTGTCTTTAACGCGACAGTACGACGCCATATGGATGGAAGTTTTACAAGATAATCCGCTACTTCCGCATTACAAGGCATGGGGATTTGAGGTAGTATCACAACTACAGCTACCGCCTTTCGATCAACCGGCCTATCTTTTGGTTCGATGGAAAGATACATTATAAAAGTAAAAAAGGGAGTTTGTGAACTCCCTTTTTTACTTTTATATTTTTGCTAACGCTCGATTGATAAAATCAATTTCAGCTTCATTGAGGTCAATTTGCATGGCTTGTGCGTTGGCAACGGCTTGTTTAGCGTTACGCGCACCAGCTAAAGTAATTGTAATAGCGGGTTGCAAAGTCGTCCATCTCAAAACCAATTGAGCAAATGTTGCTCTTTTTTCTTCTGCTAAAGGGCGAATTTCCTCTAAGAAGTTTTCTACCTTTTTTAAGTCGAATTGGGCAAAGTAGCCTGAGCGGTGATCTCCTTCATCAAAGGCATTGGCTTTAAAATATTTTCCCGTTAACAGCCCTCGTTCCATTGGACTATAGGCAATGATACTCAGATCATGCGCTAAAGCATAAGGAACTAAATCTGCTTCAATACCGCGATTGAGCATACTATAGGGCACTTGATTACTTACTATTCCCAAGGTATTTCTCGCTTCTTTTACTTGATCTACAGTATAATTACTCGCCCCTGCGGATAGAATTTTTCCTTGTTGAATCAACAAGTCCATGGCTTCCATGGTTTCAGCAATGGGCGTTGTAACATCGGGCCAGTGAATTTGCAATACATCGATATAATCTGTTCCCAATCGCTGTAGGCTATCTTCAACTTCTTTGATGACGCTTGCTTTACTAGCGAATTTATAAATAGCGATATCTTTTCCATAATTGTCTTGACTATTCATGACAAAAGTACCTTGAGGCGTTGCTAAGTCCCAGCGCATGCCGAACTTGGTTAGCAATTGTACTTGATCGCGGGCCATTCCTTTGATTGCTTCCCCAACGATTTCTTCACTTACCCCTTGTCCATAAATCGGGGCGGTATCAATGGTGGTTACTCCTTCACGATGCGCAGCGATTATCGCTTCTACGGCTTCTTTTCGATCCGTACTTCCCCACATCCATCCTCCTGCTGCCCATGCACCAAAGGCAATAGCGGAAACTTCTATAGCAGAAGCACCTAATTTTCTAAATTCCATCTGTTCTGTTTTGGTTTACTTGAATACTAAACCCTAAAATCACTCGCGTTTTGGTAAGAATCATCGCTTTTCGATTTTAAGGATGTTATAAAAATAGCAAAAAAAGCGGGCAATTCCAAGAAAACAAGGGAGATATAAGAAAAACTTAACAGCCAAAACCAATAAAATCAAGCTGAAAATCAAAGAGATACCCCTGATCTCACTCTAGTTTACTCGTCTGCCAACCAAAGTGGTTTGTGCGTTAAAACCACCTCGTATATTGGGCAAGTCTCCACATGGGCTCCTTTTAAATAGCCAATACTCATTAAAAACTCATTGACAATTTCTCCTCCAGTAAAGCGAAAGTGTTTCTTAAACAATTTTACCCACTCCTCTTTCGTCTTGGGGTGGTGGTGTTTTAACCAGTTTTCAAAGGATCCGAATTCAACTTGCAACCCTAGAATAACCTTAGCATTTTCTATGGCAGCATTGATTTTTAGTCGATTGCGAATGATTCCCGCATCTTGCATCAATCGCGCACGATCCTCTTCTGTATAAGCGGCAACGGCAGACAGATCAAAATTGCTGTACGCCAATCGAAAGGCGTCTTCCTTTTTGAGGATGGTTTCCCAACTCAACCCCGCTTGGTTAATTTCCATCAGCAAACGCCCAAACAACTCATTGTCATCGTGAATGGGAAAGCCATAGTGGTGATCGTGATATTTTTTGTGTAGCGCTTTTCGATCGCCCGTTAATTGTTCAATGGTATCGCAATAAGACATCTTGTATAATTTTCTTGATTAATGAATAAGTGACTTCCCCTACATCCCCATCTACCGACACTTTGCAACAAAGATAAAATATCTTTGCGACAACCGTTTGTCAGTTTGTTTTCAAAAAAATTAAAAAACAAACCTTTTTTCTTTTTTTTAGCCTGTTGAATTCCGCCTTTACTTTTCCTTTTTTTAGCGTATTTTTGCGCTTTAATTTTTTATTGCTTTATAAAAAAATGCCACAAGAATTACAGTTACAAGTACTTCCTGAAGTTGCAGCTTCAGCCGATTTACTAACCCAACATGTTGCGCAACATATCCGAAGTACTGTTTCCGATATTCAGCACGTGACCATCCTCAAACGATCCATTGATGCTAGACAACGCGCCGTAAAAATCAACCTCAAAGTTCAGGTCTTTTTCGCGGGTGAAGAAGTCATTCACCGACACATAGCTTTTCCCGTTTATAAAAACGTCAAAGACGCAAAGCGCGTAATTGTAGTTGGAGCGGGACCTGCGGGTTATTTTGCTGCCTTACAGCTCATAGAATTGGGAGTAAAACCCATCGTTATTGAGAGGGGAAAAGATGTTCGTGGCCGTCGAAGAGACTTAAAAGCCATTACAATTGAGCACCTTGTCAACCCCGATTCCAACTACTGTTTTGGTGAGGGCGGTGCAGGTACCTATTCAGATGGTAAACTATATACGCGCTCGAAGAAACGAGGCGACATCAATCGCATTTTAGAACTTCTGGTAGCCTTTGGTGCACCCCATGATATTCTCGTTGAGGCACACCCGCATATTGGCACCAATAAATTACCAAAAATCATGCAGGACATGCGCCATAAGATTGAGGAATTTGGCGGCGAGGTATTATTTGAAAAACGCGTGGTTGACTTTGTTTTAGAAGGCAATGAAATTCAAGGTGTCCTATTGGAAAATGGAGATAGGATTGAGGCGAAAAAAGTAATTCTAGCCACGGGACACTCTGCACGTGACATTTATGAATTACTCGATCGAAAAAATATCTTAATTGAAGCCAAGCCTTTCGCATTAGGCGTTCGCGCGGAACATCCTCAATCGTTAATTGATCAGATACAATATTCTTGTGACTACAGAGGAGAGTTTCTCCCACCTGCCCCCTATTCCATTGTAAAACAAGTCAATGGTAGAGGAATGTACTCTTTTTGTATGTGTCCAGGAGGTGTAATTGCTCCTTGTGCTACCGCCCCTGGTGAGGTAGTTACCAACGGTTGGTCTCCATCTAAACGCGATCAACCAACAGCGAATTCGGGTATTGTTGTCGAATTGCGCATGGAAGATTTTAAACCTTTTGAAAAATTTGGCCCTTTAGCAGGAATGGAATTTCAAAAGTCCATCGAACAAAAAGCCTTCCTATTAGCCGGTGAAACACAACGAGTTCCCGCTCAACGCATGGTCGATTTCGCTCAGAAAAAAGTGTCGAATGCTATTCCCAAAACATCCTACCTTCCAGGTACAACTTCCCTAGAACTGGGTGAGGTATTCCCTGGTTTCTTGACGGATATTATGCGAGAGGGTTTTAAAGCCTTTGGACAGTCCATGAAAGGCTATTTCACCAATGACGCCATTCTTCACGCTCCAGAAAGTAGAACCTCTTCCCCTGTGCGAATCCCCCGTGACGATCGCTCTTTGGAACACCCACAAATTAAAGGACTCTATCCGTGTGGGGAAGGTGCAGGATACGCAGGCGGAATCATATCTGCCGCTATTGATGGTGAAAAATGCGCTATTCTATGCGTTGAAAGTCTATCGTAAATCATTCCTTTTCCCTATATCTAAAGTCTAGTTGTTCTCTCAACTAGACTTTTTTTATTTATATAGAAATAACCCTAATCAGGCGGATTTGAATCCGTGCGTTAGATTGCGTTAGATACCCAATGGCGCAGATTTGAAATCCCCTATTCTATACGTTGAAAGTCTATCGTAAATCAATCCTTTTCCCTATATCTAAAGTTTAGTTGTTCCCTCAACTAGGCTTTTTTTCTTTATACAGAGATAATTTATGAATTTCCCTTTTCTACTAAAGATTTCACACCGCTTTATCTTTACCCTTTTCTTTATTTCCCATAGCACAGAAAATAATTCAACCTATTAACACAAAATAACAGTTTACATATTCACAAAACGCGAATTTACCGTTTTATATTATGTTAATTTATTTACTATTTAGTTAATTATTAGAAATAAAATTTAACTTGCACAGACGTAATTCTTTATATATTCAAATTAAAAAAGCTAAAAAATACACTTTTTTGGATGATGTACTTACGTAAACAAAAATAAACCTAGGATGTTGGAAACAATATCTCAACTAATTCAATTTACTTATGAGAAAATTATCGTTTTTAGTTAGCTTTCTTTTACTTGCAACTGCAGGGCTTACATCATGTAGTAGTGATGACAACAAAGGGAGCCATAACACACCTATTACTGTAGAGCAATCAACAGGGACGTACCTTGGTGCTGTGGAGAACAAAGGAGAGTTCACTATCGTTTTAAAGACGAATAAAGGAGAATTTCACTTGAATTTCCTTTCAAAAGTAGTGGCAGAGGAAGATTTATTGGAAGCTACGCTACAACCTGAGACCTACTTAGTTGCTGAAGGAGGGATTATGTACACCCTGACCAGCAAGAGTGTGGTAAAACAAGGCGAGGCTCAGTACAAACTTATAGAAGGAGCACTTGCAGTAAGCCTTTCTAATGAAAGTTATACCTTCAAAGGGGTAGTAAAAGATGAGCAAGGAGTTGCTTATGACATCAACTTTACCCAAGTGATTGACATTGAACCCCTATACAATACGATTTATGAAGTTCAAAATGGTTGGTACTGGGGAGATAACGTATTTGATCACCCAGGTATAGCGGAATACATGACGTATTTTACACAAGGAGATACCAATCAATATGGAGAATTAGACGAAGAGGGAGATGGATACTATATTTCTGCTTCTCTTTTTGATGAAATGGCTCCAAAAGCATGGGAAGCAAAAATTCCAACCAAAACCTTTAGAGCCTCTACTGAATTTGAAGTAGGGACTTTCAAAGTTGGATCAAAAGAAGCGATTGAGAATGGAGATTACGATTATTCTTTTGCCTCATTCCAACACAATGACAAAGCGGCTGGCATTCAAGAGGAATTGTACATTTTAGACGGTTCAATCAAAGTGATGGACAACGAAAAAGGGCAAGAAGTTCGCTTTAATATTGTATTAGAAAACGGGTCAAGACACCTAGGTAAATACATCGGAAAAGTAAAACAAGGCGATGAGTATACCATTTCTACGTTGAGAGCAGATAAAAGCGTTCAGCCATTAACACAGGGATTTTTAGAGTACAAAGGCAAATCACCGATCACAAATAAACCGAATAACCGTTGGAATATGTATTTATACTCAGGTACTTTAACGCCTTACCCTGGGGAGTATTTTGGTGTAGAGGGAAGTGGAGAATGGATGCGTGTAACGCTTTACACAGATGTAAACACAACGACGGATATTCCAGTTGGTGAATTCCCAATTGGAGAGGAACAAGCTGGAAATGCAGGTTTAGGTGGAGGTTCTGAACCAGGATTAGACTGGGGAACTTGGTTCTTCAAACAATCGATAAATGAAGCTGGAGAATCTGTAACATCCGATTTTGCTCCTACGCGTACAGGAACAGTAAAAGTAGAGAAAACAGGAGATCAATACACGATCACTGTCAACGCCATTGACGATAGAGAAAACAAAATTACTGCAAGCTATACAGGAGCTTTACCTTTGGTAAACAACGCAAGTAGAGCTGCTACAAACCAAATAAAAGGAGTTAAAACTTCCTACGGAAAAGGCAAAAAATTTGATGCTGCTAAAAACAGCAGAAAATAAATTGACTGGATCAAAATACGGAAGCCCAAGTGCAGTTGCACTTGGGCTTTTTTTATTTGTCATTCAACCAAAATACTGCTATTTATCATCTTATACTTTTATTTTTCCTTGTACTTTTGAGTATTAACCAATAAAGCTACAGCATATGCAAACAGGAAATTTTACTTGGGACAATCGAATTACACAACTAGTACAAACTAAATACCCGATCATTCAAGCACCTATGTTTGGGGTAGCAACTCCTCAAATGGTTGCGGCAGCGGGCGAAATTGGCGTATTAGGCACCTTGCCTTTGGGTGATTTACCAGCGTCAAAATGCACAGCACTCATTCGAGCCACCAAACAACTTACATCTCATCCGTTTGCAGTGAATATATTTTTAAATCCCTTGCCGGAACGCACAGCGGAATTAGAGCGTCAATATACACGGACTAAACAATTTATTGAAGACTTAGCCCAAAAATCAAATATAACAGTCAACTTAGCTCCCTATGATGAAGTACAGTACACAGATTACCGCGATCAAGTGGATGCAATTATTGCGGAAGGGTGCAAAATAGTTAGCTTCACCTTTGGCGTTTTTGACGATTCTACGATTGCCAAATTAAAGGCCCATCACATTGTACTCATCGGTACATGCACTTCCGTAGAAGAAGCCAAAGTACTAGAAGAAAAAGGAATCGATCTCATTTGTGTACAAGGAATAGAAGCAGGTGGTCACCAAGGAACATTTTTAAGTGAAACCCTACCAAAAATCGGCGGCTTATCCTTACTTGCTCAAGTGTCTGATGCGGTCCGTGTACCGTTGATTTACGCAGGTGGACTCTACAATGCCAAAACAATCTTAGCTACTAAAGCCCTTGGTGCAGAAGGATTTGCCATTGGCAGCTTATTAATGGGATCCCAAGAGAGCAATCTAGCCGAATTTGAAAAAGAAGCCTTGCGTCATGCTAAAGCCAATGATTTGGTGTTGACGAAAAGTTTTTCAGGTCGCTATGCTAGAGGATTAAACAACACCTTTACCAAGCAACTGGACCACACCGATTACATCCTACCCTATCCCTTCCAGAACAAGCTCACTGTAGCATTGAGGCGCATAGCAAAACAAAACGAAGATCCCGAGTTTTTGAGCCTATGGACGGGACAATCAAGAGGTCCCTATAGTGGGGCTTCCATCAAAGCGATTCTCACCCAACTCATTCACGAGGTGGAAACCCATAGCTCCACAACCGATTAAAAAAAAAGGCGAAGAAATTTCGCCTTTATTTTTTATCGAGCAACGGAAGATAGTCTTCATAACCTGCTGTTTTCATTTCTGCTTTGGGAATAAAGCGCAATGACGCCCCATTGATACAATAACGCAGGCCGCCCGTTTCCGCAGGACCGTCGTTAAAAACATGACCCAAATGCGCATCACCCGTGTTACTTCTCACCTCTACACGTTTCATCCCGTGACTGTTATCTGTTTTTTTAGCTATTAATTTCTTGTCAATAGGTTTTGTAAAACTCGGCCAACCACAGCCTGCATCGTACTTATCAGAAGAGATAAACAAAGGTTCACCTGTGGTAATATCTACATAAATTCCCTCGCCAAATTCCTTCCACAGCTCATTGCTATAGGCTCGTTCTGTCCCGTTATTTTGCGTTACTTCATATTGAATAGGAGTCAAACTCTGTTTTAACACTTCCTTCTCCTGACGCTGATAAGCCTGTTTCTTTTTGGGGTTGGCATTTCGCGCATACTCAAATAAATCCGCTCCTATATGACAATAGCCCCCTGGATTTTTGTCTAAATAGTTCTGATGGTAGGTTTCTGCATCGTAAAAATTGCGCAAAGGTTCTACTTCTACCACTATTTTTTGGGTATAGGTTTGAGCTAATGCCTTAATTTTT
The DNA here is from genome assembly GCF_030326445.1 of Myroides sp. DF42-4-2. Classification (NCBI taxonomy): domain Bacteria; kingdom Pseudomonadati; phylum Bacteroidota; class Flavobacteriia; order Flavobacteriales; family Flavobacteriaceae; genus Myroides; species Myroides sp. DF42-4-2. Next base: position 191,209 of record NZ_JACAKI010000002.1, on the reverse strand, counting down.
TGCGAAATTAAGGCTTCATCTTCTGGATTAACATAATAAATTCCACTGCGGTATTGGGTCCCCACATCATTGCCTTGTCGGTTTAAGGTTGTTGGATCAATAGTCTTGAGAAACAAATCTAGTAACAATTCAAAATCTACCGTTTGTGGATCATACACTACTTTCACTGCTTCTGCAAAACCGGTATTCCCTGTGGTTACTTCTTTATATGTTGGCGCACTGGTCGTTCCATTGGCATACCCTACTGTCGTAGATAGCACGCCTCTTACCTGTTGAAAGAAGTGTTCCGTTCCCCAAAAACAACCACCTGCAAAATAGATTTCTCTTCTGTCTTTCTTCTTTCCTCTCCCTGTGTGATCAATCATTTCCTCTCTTGATTTATTGTTGTGAAACCAACTGCTATTCGCTAGTACCAATCCGCTTGCTGCTAGTATAACTATAAAAATAACTTTTTTCATGGTCCTGTATGTTAACGGTTTACCCTATCTTTATTTCTATTTCCTGCAAAGTATTGATTTTTTTACAAGTCTCTCTACAATAAAACATAAATTTAACGCTCTCACCCTATCCTCTTTTTTTCTAAACCTCCTCAAAAAAAATTTGGTACAAAAAGATGTTTAAAATACCTTTCACCTCCAGAAAGTAAAGCTGATTCTATACCGTTCACAGCGAATAAACCAGGTTCTACTGTCTCTGTTACCGACTTAAAAACCACAACGATGATTCCTTTTTTCAAAAAAAACCTTTTTGGGTAAAAATACAAAAGTGGTTTATGGGCAGTGTGTTGCTTTTTCTAGCGACTAAAATGGTGTTGTCAAAAGGGAAATAGTGAACCGTAAAATGTGAACCATAAACCATAAACCAAAATACCGTATCTTGCACATGAACTAAATACTAGTATAAAAATTCAATTCACATGTCAAAAAATACCCGTACCTATACTTGGGAAGCCCCAACTGCTGTTTTAGAAGAAGCTAAAAACCTTACTGGATATGAGATCTTAGTTCGTGTACTTGAAGGTACACTACCCCAAGCCCCTACGTTAGATACCATTGGCAGTACACTACGCACGGTTGAAAAAGGACAAGCTGTTTTTGAATTACACCCTTCAGCCTTTTTATACAATCTGATTGGTACGATTCACGGGGGAGTGATCAGTACCGTATTAGATACAGCAATTGGCTGTACATTACTTACCACCCTAGCTGCAGGAGAAAGTTTTACCTCTTTGGATCTAAAAGTGAATTTCCTCAAAAAAATCACCAAAGACAGCCCTGTTTTACACACCCATACCACCATCATTCACCAAGGTCGCACAACAGCCTATATGGAATCGAGATTGCTTGACCCAGAGGGAACCGTTTACGCCCATGCCGTATCTACTTGTATGATATTTAGGTAAATTCATCCTCTACCCTTTTCAATCCCTCTTCAGAATGAAGTTCAATAAAAAAATTTTCTAATTCGTTTAAGTCAAGTTTTTCAATTGCTATTCGATGCTCTTTTTTGTTATAGTCATACGAAATTGTACCATCATCATAAGCACCATATTTATCAAAGATTGCATTCATTTCAATAACTTTTTCTCGATATTCTTGTTCTGTTAACTGAAATGTGGAAGAATCCTTTACTATTTCTTCTTTACTACATCCCGTAATAAAAATGCTAGTGATTGCTAAAAAGCAGACGAGTAATTTTTTCATATGGATAAAATTTTTAATGGTTATTATTCTATAAAATTAGCAACAATAAATCAAATTAAAAATCTAAAAATCAACCACTTACACTTAATTTCATACTAAAATCAAACATCCTTTTTATACCAATACAAAAAGGATATTTCTTTTACTTCGCGGCCCAAATTTCAATTTCAATCGCAATTTCTGGCAATCCTAAAGCGGAAATATACGCAACGGTCATGGATGGATATTGATTTCCAAAAACGCTAATCCAGATCTGGTCAAAATATTCCCAATCGATGGTTTGTGTGGCCCATATATTCACTTTGATTACATCTGCAGCAGTCAAGTCTTGACTAGCTAATAGAGCTTGAATATTGTCAAAAGTCAATTTTACTTGTTCATTAAAATTAGACGGAATCACGCCTTCTGCATTGATGCCAATTTGGCCTGAAAAGGTATAAAGTGTTGCATCTTTGGGGATGATAGTCACATGAGCGTATTTTCCTACTGGGTGAGGTACATTAACAGGATTCATTCGACTGATTTTGTTTTGCATTTTTTCTCTTTTTAAAATTATACTGCAAAACTAAAGCGTCATCTTTTGCCTAAATTGGATAAAACCGACAGCTTTAAAATTATTCGTCTTTGGCTGTTTTCCATTCGGGAAAGTTCGTCAGTTTTTCATTCGAATACTGCAAGAACTGCGTGGGATTATTTCCTGTAAAGGTCTTAAACTCTCGGATATAATGCGATTGATCAAAATACTCTTGCTCGTAAACGAGACTAGTTAGCGTATCGAATTCTCTTGTGCGCAAGAGCGCTAAACCCGATTGAAAGCGAATAATTCTCGAAAATTGTTTGGGTGACATGCCGATATGTTGCTTGATCAATCGCTCTAATGTGCGTTCAGATAGCTGCATTTTGCGCTGAATTTCCGATAGCGATTCTCCTTGTTGTAGTAGAATTGAAGCGTATTTGGCCTTTTGATTTTCGTATTGTACCGCTTGAATTTGGTCTACTACAAAATGTGAAAGCAGTGAAATTTTCTCTTCTACTGTTTTGGCATAGCCTAATCGTTCTAAAAGTGAAGTAGAGACCAAATCGTCCAGGGGGATATTTTGATTCGTCAGTTCAAAGGCATCTACTTTAAAAATGGCTTTTAAGGCAGTGGGTTCAAAATATGCACCAATCAGGCGAAAAGGTCCGGTTATGACCTGGTTGGTATAGGTTGTAAAGGCTCCATACACATAAAGTTGAGGAGTGACTACTTCTCGTTCGTCTCGAAACAGATTGGGCGAATCTTGATAAATCAAAGCGGGAATTCCATCAGGTAGTACTTTAAACTGACGTTCCCCTTGTTGTTCTCCACTTTCTAACACCCAAAAGTAGCGGATGTATTCTTTTAAAGCGGGAATGGGTTTAATTTCTTGATATCGCATCGTCCTATGTACTTGGTAAGAGCAAAGATAGTATTTTTATCCTTGGCAGTTCCAATTGGGATAAAGCGCATCGCTACGCCAGGCTTATTCAATAACAGTTACTTAACCAGTGTTTCTCTCATGCGAATCCAAACGACAATTCCCGAAAGGAGTGTAAGAAATCCCGCCAAGTGTACCGCCCATCTCAAGCCGAAATAATTACCAACAATACCCGCCATTAAAGCCCCAACAGCATAACCCATATCTCGCCAAAATCGATAAACCCCCAAGGAGGAAGCACGCCAATTGGGATGCGCCGCATCACTCACGGCAGCTAGTAAGGCAGGATACACCATCGCCGTTCCTATTCCCAATAGGATTGATCCTACTAATCCAGCAGTCAAGGGATCAAATCTCTCAATACCAATGACGATATGCCCAAGCACTTGGACGAACATACCCCAAACAATCAACGGTTTTCTCCCCCACCTATCGGTCAACGGTCCTGTCACAATTTGTCCAACTCCCCAAACAACTGGATAAACAGCCTTAATCCATCCAACGCCTTCTACGCCTACTCCCATTGACATAAAAAGCAAAGGGAATACCCCCCAAGACATGCCGTCATTGAGGTTATTGATTAATCCCGCTTGCGAAATGGAAAATAGGTTTTTACTCTTCCACGATGTTTCTTTGAATACCCACCACAAACTCGGTCGTTCTTGTGGAACAGTTGCGGATTGCGCATGTAGATTGGCTTCAATTTTGGCGTAGGCACGCGTATCTTTAATCACTAAAACAGATAGGATCAAACCAAGAATTGTGTAGGCAATACCTAAGTAAAAAGGCGCGGGACGCAATCCGTAGTGGGACGCAATAATTCCCGTCAACAAGGCTGTAATCCCAACTGCGCCATAACCAGCAGCTTCATTTAATCCCATTGCCAATCCTCTGCGCTTGCTCCCTACCAAATCGATCTTCATATTAACCGTCATCGACCACGCCAACCCTTGGCTAATACCCAACAATATATTGGCCAGTAAAATCCAATTCCACGACGGTCCATAGCCCAATAAAAAAGGAACAGGTAAACCGATGAGCCACCCCAAAACCAAAACCTTTTTACGCGTATACCGATCGGCTAATACACCAGAAACTAAATTGGTCAAAGCCTTCACTACCCCAAATGCGATGATAAAGGAAAAAATGACCACTTCCGATTGAATCCCAAACTCTTGTGTTCCTACCAAAGGAACTACTGTGCGCTCCAATCCCACCATTCCACCAACCATCATATTGACAAGTACCAAAAGGGTGAATTGCTGCCAGTTTTCTTTTAATCCTAATTGTATAGCCTTCATAGGTTGTTTGTTTTGTTTGCTCTTTCCCACCAACTGTGGAAGGACAAATATAGCATTTCTTAACCATCTATTCAATAAAGTTATTGAATAGATGGTTAAGAAATGCTTGGTCTGCTCTTTCATCGGTATTCAAAAGTGATTAAAACACAAAAGAGGCGCTAATGACGGATGCATAGGCCTCTTTTGAATATTATTTTTGCTTTTTAGTCTTCTGTTTGACGGGTGGGTAAACCTAATAATGCCCATTCGCCATACCCTTCTTCCAGGCGAATTGCTTTAAATCCCTTGCTGATTAACAAAGCAACGGCTTGATCTGCATAAACACAAAAGGGACCTCTACAGTAAACAACAAGGGTCTTTTTCTTTGTTAAGTTTTCCAGTGATTCTGCTAATCGACTGATTGGAATGGAAAGGGCATGCTCAATATGCCCCCGATGGAATTCTTCTTCCGGTCGTACGTCGAGCAATAGCACTTCTTCTCGTTCTAGCATTTCTGATAAGTTTTCAGCCTTGATCCCCTGTACAGTTGCGTTTACCTCTTGTCTGAAGTCGCCAATGGTCTTTTCTATTTCTGCATTAAACTCCATTCCAAGCGTTCGCAAGGACAGCCAAGTTTGGTATACGCTCTTACTGCTCAAGGTATACAAAACAAAATTTCCTTGTTTATTCACCTGAACTAGCGCGGCATTTTTTAAGTTTTGAAGATGCTGAGAGGTATTGGCCACAGATTGATCGATCGAAGTAGCTAGTTGTTCAACTGTAAAAGGCCCTTGGGCTAATAGATCAATGATCTCGAGTCGAACGGGGTTAGCCATAGCTTTAACTACTTTTGATAGTTCTGTATAAACGGTAGTCTTAAATGCTCTCTTATCCACAATTTACTTCTTTTACAAACGAATCACTTACTGAATACAACAAAGATACGTTATTTTGTTACGGTTTACCGTCAAGCGTACTCCTAATTCCACTTTGAAAAACTCGCCATATAGGGATCCGTAATACTACTTTTTCCGTTTTCGATATGACCAGCATATTGATACATAAAAGCCTTGTGATCTACCAAAGTAACTATAACATCATACCACCCTTTATAGTTGGCATAGTCCAATTCGATTAATTGTTCAGCCTGAGGGTCAACGGTTATTTTTTGGTTTGTTTTTTCGTACACTACGTCTTGTATAAAAAACGAAAGGGGTAGGTTTGTCTTGTTTTTCAAGACGAGTTGTATCATTTGATTGGTCAGCACCCTAAAGTCAATTTCTACTTGGGGATCCGCTATATGACCCTTAAAATTGCGATAGAAGCCATTAAAACTATGTACACTAAAGTTATACAGTCCGTCTTCTAGGGCTTGTTTGTTCCAAGCATAGGTAATTGGGTCGTTTTCATCTACACTAAAATTCCAATTTCTTCCATTTTCGCCTTGAAACTTTTGATGGGAATACACTTGAAGGGGAGCCAAATACGCTTTGTTTTTCAACTGATTAGCTTCGATTTCAAAATGCATTTCTACTTCTTTGGCCTTCACTCTTATATTGGCATTGATATTATAGGGCAATCCACAGGCTTTTTTCACCCCTCTTTCTTGTTTTGGAAAAGCTTTGAGGTCATTCCACACTTGTTGCTGTTGCAGCTCAACAGCGCTATATTGTGAGAAACCATGGGGTAGGTTTTTGTTTCGAGCAGATAAAATACGTTCTACATATTTATTGCGATCTACAAAGTCAATCTCCAATTTTTTCAAATCATTAGCTGGTTGAAACACAGAAGTCATATTACTACAGGTACCTCTTCTCCATAGAGATAAATTTTCTTCTATCACTTTTTTTCCTGTTTTTTTCTCTATGAAATACTCCAAGAACTGCAGGGTTGATGTTAAATCGCACACTTCAGAATTAACCCATCCCCCTCTGGTCCAAGGAGAAGCCACTACCATAGGCACGCGATATCCCAAGCCAATTGGGCTTGCCAAATTACTCTTGTTATCCCTTGCTTTGTCTTGTTCACGCGTCACCCATTCGTCTTGCGTATCTAAGTTTCCTGAGACTTTTCCTTGATTTTTATCTGTACTCAATGGTGGCACAAAAGGGGGTACATGGTCAAAATACCCATCATTTTCATCATATGTCAGAATAAAAATGGTTTTTTTCCACACGTCTGGATTTTTAGTCAAAATATCCAATACTTCAGATACATACCAAGCACCAAACCAAGGAGCTCCCGGATGATCTGAGAAATTACAAGGCGCAACCAACCAACTTACCATAGGCAATGCGTCTTGGTTGACGTCTTTTCTGAACTGATATAAAATATCTCCTTGTGGTACTTCAACTTTTTTTACTACTCCATTTTCCTGATATTCAATCTCTTCCAATTTGTGATAGGCGGGATCTGCTGTATTAGTAGTAAAGGCCTTGTTGTGAATATTTTGTTCAAAAGTACTCAACCTCCCAAAAGCATCTTCTCCATATTGTTCTAAGTATTGCTCTAGTTTCGCTTGCTCTTGGAGCAAGGTGTCAACAGTCGTACCTCCTTGTATTTCTTTTTGTATTTTATCTTGTAAACGCTTTAATTCCAATTGTTTGAAATGGATATGTGCTTTATGATAACGCACGTTATACTGTTTGTAGAATTCCAGGTTATTATCTGTAAAATTCGCCAACCACGCTTCCTCTATATCCGAAAACCCGACAGGCAGGCTTAATTCATTTTGGTATACTTTCCACGAGATATTATTTTCTTCCAATCGTTCTGGATAGGTTTTCCAGCTGACGTCTTGGTAGTTGATTTGGCCATTATTGACGTGAGCTACAGAATTGGGATCGCGAGGATTCTCGCGTATAGCGCCTGCCCAAAAGTAAGAACGATTAGCGCTTGTTCCAGTCAAAGAAGAGCAAAAATGCTGATCACAAACGGTAAAAGCATCGGCAAAGGCATAGTAAAAAGGGATGTCTTCCCTTGTAAAATACCCCATAGTTAGTGGCATGTGGGCGTATTCTTTATTTCCTGGTTTCTTGGCGAGTAACCATTGATCCATTTTCCCATCATTTCTCGCTTCCACCATATCCTTCCAACTGTGGGGTAAACTACCCATCCAGGTGATTTTGGTATTTTCAATATCCAAGCGAAACGGCCCGTAAATGGAGTGATCTTGGTCTTTTTGAAACCAGACAGGCAGTTGATTCGGCTGGCGAATAACACGGGGATCATTAAATCCACGCACCCCACTTAACGTTCCGTAACAATGATCAAAAGAGCGGTTTTCTTGCATCAAAAACACCACGTGCTCCGCATCGAGAAAGGTGGTTCCTGGGTTTGCTTCAATGCTCAATGCACGCTGTATAGAAGCGGGCATGGCATTTAAAACCGTCATCCCGCCCATAAAAAGGGATGACGTTTTAATAAAATCTCTTCTTGTCGTACTCATCTTTGCTTATTTTAACCACCAACTAATTCCTCTAATATTATCTGAACCACTAAACTGACGATCCAATGCTTTTTGTAAATTCTCTTGATTTCGACTGTATTCTGAACTCGGATACTGCCATCTTGTTGGAGCAGTAACCCCTTGTTGAAGTTTAAACTCAGGGTATCCGGTGCGCAAATAATCGTAGTAAATTGTCATCCCCGCTTGGTGAAACATTATTAAATACTTTTGAGTCAAAATTTGTTTCAATTGAGACGCTATATCCCCTCCTTTATAGCGCACAGCCTCTTGTTGTACATAGCCCTCGTATTGCTCAGCACCATAGTAGTGCGCCAACCCTTTTGCGTATTGGGCGTAGTATTCAAAATTTCCTTTAATCCCCTTGAGATAAAACTCCTCTGCATTGCCAGCAATCCAACCTCTTGCTGCGGCTTCTGCTAAAATAAATTGCAATTCCGAATAGCTCAAAATCACATTTGTTTCTGTTGTTGGATCTTGGTAGTACCTATTTCTAACCTTGGAGATGTTTTTGCTTTGTACTAATTTTTCATTTTCTGCATAAGGTACAATAGGATCCCCACCGTTATATCCATTAAAATCATCTTCAGCTAATCCGTTTTCTAGGGCTGTAGCAGTGCGTTGAGCAAAGGCAAACAACCTTGGATCTTTCAACTCCTTTAGTAAGTTGACAAACGTACTCGACATATACATACTAGATCCATACGAACTCGAGTTAAACTGAGGATAACGACTCCCCGCTTGATCAAAAAAGGTCAGCTGTCCATTATCTGCATTGTCCATCAATAATACCCCTTTTTGATAGATCTCATTAAAGCGCTGGGCGATATTTAGGGTCCCTACTTTTTGTTTTTTAGAAAGGGTTAAAAGGACTTTTAACTTATAGGATTCAATTAACTTTTCCCAACGATGCAAGTTTCCGTTGTAAATTATATCCCCTTGTAGGGTTGCATCCTTCTTGATTATTTGAGATGCCTGATCTAGCTCCTCTAAAATGCCAACAAATACAGCTTCTTGCTCATCGTACTTCGGAAATTGAATATCTCCTTCCCCTAGTAAGGCTTCAGAAAAGGGAATATCACCAAAGTTCATCGTCAATTCATAAAAGAAATGTGCCTTTAAGAAATGTCCAATTGCTAGGTATTCCTCTTTACCCGTTCGCGTTGCTTCATCCATCATTTTCTTGGTTTGCAGCAAATCATTATAGCGATTAAATCCCTTACTTCCCCATTTCAAATACTGATAGGTGCTTTCACCATCTGTTTGAATAATCATACGCGCTGCATATTCTTTATCAATATTCTGTAAGGAAAAAGCTGATTTTTCAATCTTAGTCAGCAGTAAATACGGATCCGTTTCTTTAATTTTATTTGGATCTTCATTCAATCGATCTAAATCATGGCATCCTACTACGGTTAAAGCCAAGGTAATTGCATATAGTGTTTTAAGGTATTTTTTCATGATCATGGGTATTAAAATTTAACTTGTAGGCCTAATCCTATCCAGCGCGTGGAAGGATCTTGGATATCGTTTTTCGATGCTGTATCGTAATCAGGATCGGAATATAATCCTTTTGACTTTTTCCACATCCACAGGTTATACCCTGTTAATGAAGCCGACAACTGACTGATTTTGGATGACTTAACCATCGGTGTAAAATCGTAAGACAAGCTCAGTGTTCTCAATTTGAAATAGGTACGATCGAATACGTTGGCAAATAATTTGCTTTCTTTTTCCGTTACTCTAGCGCGGTAGGGGTAGTTTTGCGCCCAACTTTGCCAGCTTACACTTCCCGTATGTGTTTTAAACACGCGGGTATCTGAAATAACATTCCCCTGTACATCGGTTACTAATTCACCTGAAACGAGATTCACCCCTTCAGGAACGAATACTGGATTTCCTGATTTGTATTCTTGATCTCTGTATTGAACCGATTCCGGGTGTTTACCGCCCCACCACATTTTTTCCACTACTTCAGAGCGCATTACACCGCCCCAAATACCGTCAATTCCAATGTTTAAGCCCCAATTTTTATACTTAAAACTGTTGTTCCATCCCAAGGTCCATTTAGGGTCTCTATGTCCTAGATAAGTTGCTTGTTTATTCGCCGTTGGCATTCCTGTTTTCTCATCTAAAATCACTTTCCCATCAGGTGATTTCATCCATTCTGTTCCATAGTAAGCATCCACTCTATCGTTGAGTCTCAAATCACCAAACTGGGCTGCTCCTTCGTGAATCTTAGTCAGACGTCGGGTTCGCGCACTCCAGTTAATTGCTGAATTCCATTGAAAATTGTCGTTCTTTACTACAGCTCCTGAAAGGGTAACCTCCCAACCATTTGTGGTGTATTCATTGCCGTTGACTTTCATATTATTAAACCCAGAAGCCTCTGAAACGGGATAATCGATAATAAAGTTTGAATCCAATACGCGGTAATAGGTCACGTCTAGGTTGAGGCGTTTTTTGTAAAATGCACTAGACAGTCCCACCTCAAAGGTTTTTGATTTTTCAGGAAGTAAGTATGGATTTAAAACCGCATTGGGATATTCAACCATTTGGTTCCCGTTAAACGACGGATTGACAGGCGAATAAGTTGATTGCAATTGATAAGGAGTTAAATCACTTGAAACATTAGCCCAAGATGTATAAACTTTCAAGTAGTCAATTTGATGGGGCATCTCGATCAAATTTGACACTACGACACTCAAAGAAGCAGAAGGGTAAAAATACGAACGTTGACTCTTAGCCAAAGCAGAAGACCAGTCGTTGCGACCTGCAAAACTTAAGAAAAACGCGTTATACAAATCAAATTCGATGGTTCCATAAACACTGTTTACTGCTTTTTTCTCAAGGTAATTTGTCGCCGTTACAGGTCCTTTTGAGTTTCCTAAGTTGTGTACCCCCGGCACGGTAAGTCCATCTGCTGCTGAATAGGCATTAGTCAAACGGTAATAACGAGAAGCAGCTCCAGCATTCACACTGATACCCAAGTTATCCGTAATGCTTTTGTTGTACATCGCCAAAAAATCGTAATCCACATCTAAGCGATCATTTTTATCTAAGCTATACCCTCCTTCTCTGGAAGCACTGTAGTTAAAATAGGATTTAGGACTTTGTAATTCGGTATTATTATTGGTAGAAATCATCGAAGCACGCCCTTGTAACACCAAGTCTTCGGAGACTTGATAGCTCAAGCTCAACTGTGCATTGGTTACATCTTTATTCCAAATTCGCTTAAAGTATTCTGAACCAAACCAAGGGTTGTTATACCAGGCATAATTGTAACTCGCCTGCTTATACCCTTCCATTCCTGGTGTCCATAAATTGTTTTTTAGATCGCGTCCATTGACATCATCTCCCATCCAAATTAAAATGGTATACATATGCCCACTTGGATTGTAGTCGTAGTTTGGAACATTAGGAGCGTGTACGCGACTATAAGACAACTTGGAATCCATGGTCAACTTATCTGTCAGCTTGGTGGTTGATTTAAAATTCAAACTTCCTCTGTACATGCTAGTGTTAGGCACGCGATCCTTGTTGTACGAAAAATCTCCACCCAAGCGGAACGATCCCTTTTCAGACTTATTTGTCACGGCAAAATTCGTACGTGAAATAATCCCGGTTTCCAAGAATTCTTTTAAGTTATCGTGGTATTCCCATGCAATAGGAACTCTTTCATAGCGCGACTTATCGTTGTATTGTGTTCCTTCTACGTTTCCGTACCACGGAATGACACTTCCCGTTGCTTTATCGCGAATCGGACTGTTCCACTGTGGAATTTTTACTCCTGCTTCAAATTTAGGCCCCCAAATCATATCTCCATCGCTAATTCCCCCATCTTTTCCGTCCCAGAATTCGTATTGCCCATTAGAACCACTTCCGTATTCATTTTGGGTTTTAGGAAATAACGTATAACCCGCACTAATCATCGTATTTTGAGAGACCTCAACCATAACTCCCTCTGTTTGCGCATTTTTTGTCGTAATCATAATCGCTCCATTACGCCCTAAGGATCCGTATAATACGGATGCACTAGTTCCTTTGAGCACGTTGATATTGGCGATATCTTCAGGAGATACATCGTAAAAATCAGTGGTAACAGGTATTCCGTCAATCACAATTAATGGATCTTTTCCCCTTAAAGAAAATTTAGGCGATTGCAACATCCCTGGTGGATTAGATACTTGAAGTCCTGCTACTTGACCACTCAACAAACTTCCCATATTAGGTGTGGCTACTTCTTGTACTTTTTTGACATCGATAGCTTGTGTGGCATAACCAATCTTCTTCTCCGCTTTTGTAATTCCTAAAGCGGTAATTACCACTTCGTCTAAAGACGCTTGCTCGGGTTGTAACACAAAAGTAAAGTCCGCTGTATTTTGCACCGCTTTCTCAGCGTTTTTGTACCCAATAAAAGAGACAATAATCCAGTCTTTCTCATCTACTGATAAGGTAAATTTTCCATTCAAATCGGTGGTTGTTCCACTTGTTGTTCCTTTAATCACAACAGAGGCCCCTGGCAACTCTAATCCCGCTTCATCTTGTACAACTCCTGTAATATTACGCTTTTGTTGCGCATAGGTCAGCGTAATACAAAACAAGAATACGGTATTCCAAAATAGTAATTGTTGTCTCATGATTCTTCTTTAATTTAGTTGAGACAAATATTGTATTTTAGACTTGCTAACGTATTACGCTAAAAATAAGAATCCTCAGATTTACTTTAACTTAGTATTAAGAATTAAAACAAAAAGAAACAATAAAATAACATCTTAGAACAACTCCCTCTATTTCAACTCAATATCTTATTTACACGAGGTGTTTTTCGCTATAATTCGTTCTGATTCGAGCAATTTTTCTTAGGTATACTGTTTTTTTTAGGATAAAAATTAACGATTAATTGGTCAAAATTCACCCGTATTTTCTCCCTTGCTCCCAATGCATTTTAGTAATTTTGCACAAAAATCACATCCAAAATGAACGTAGTCAAACAAGTTGCAGTCATCTTTGGCTGCCTTGCCTTTGGTGAATTAATCATTTACCTTACAGACATCAAGCTTCCTTCTAGTATTATCGGTCTTATTACTTTGTGGATCCTCTTGCAAACAAAAGCAGTAAAAGTGGAGGCAATTCGAGACATTTCAGGTTTTTTAATGCGTAACATGGGTATTTTTTTCGTTCCACCTTGTGTGGCCATGCTCAATTACTTCGACCTGCTTAGTGCGTCCTTTATTCCTCTTCTCGTTGCTACTCTAATCAGTACCATCCTCGTAGTATTCACAACGGGATTAACCCATCAATTAGTAAGAAAACGCAAAAAATGAGCTTTTTATCCAACCCTACGTTTCTCCTGTTTTTAGTAGTGGCCCTCTATGCTTTGGGACTCTCACTTACTGAAAAATACAAGTGGATTATTTTCAATCCCATTATTTTATCCACAGCCATATTAATCACTTACTTGGTTGTATTAGATATTCCTTATGCCAATTTTAGTCAGGCAGGACAATACATTGACTTTTTTCTAAAACCGTCAATTGTAGCCTTAGCGATTCCGTTATACCTCAACTGGCCTGTGATTAAAAAACAGCTAGTTCCCATTGTGTTGAGTCAACTTGCAGGATGTATCACGGGAATTGTATCTGTCATATTTTTGGCCTATTGGACAGGAGCCGAACGGGAGATTATCTATTCTTTGGTTCCTAAATCGGTCAGCACGCCTATTGCACTTGAGATTTCCAAAACCGTACACGGCATTCCGTCCATCACTGCGGCAGCGGTAATGATAGCGGGAATATTCGGCAGTATGATTGGCTTTCAGTTGCTCAGCATTACCCACATCAGCAACCCCATGTCACAGGGAATCGCACTGGGCACTTCCTCTCATGCCATGGGTACGATGAAAGCCATGGAAATTAGTAATAAATACGGGGCTTTTGCAAGTGTAGGGATGATTTTTAACGGGATTTTGACGGCCATCTTAGCTCCGCTTATTTTATCGTTCTTACTGCCTTTTTTGCAATAACTTGCTTTAGTTTTAAATTATTATTAAATTAAGACGGGAATCCAACTACGGTAATGCTTTTTGAGTAACTTTATAGAAAAAATTACTGCGATCTAAAAGATTGTGATCTAAAATCACTTCTATCGCACAAAACTGTAGATAGTATTCCGCTCAAACACACAAAATTGCAGAGTAAAAAAGAAAACTAAAACTAAGCCACTGAATATATGCTTCATAAAGCAAGAAAATACACGGACAACACCCATTTAGCAGACTCCTTAAAAATCACCCTCTCAGGTGTAATTCCCTTTTTAGTATTTATGCCAAGTCAACAATTTGACTGGGCGTTTGCTATGGCTGTTGGAGCGTTACTGACCGCACCCGTCGATATTCCCAGTAATCTAAAAGACAAAATTAACGGTATTCTCGTCGGTGCACTACTCGTTCCATTCGTTACTTTACTGTTGTCCTTGACCCAAAATCATTGGTTTTTTTATCCGGTATTCATCTTTATAATCTTTAGTTTGAGTATGATCTCCGTTTATGGACATCGTGCCAATATGCTATCTTTTAGTGGATTATTAGCAGCAAGCTTGGGATTAGCCCATAGCTATCAAGGGATAGATTTGTGGTTACACGGTTTGTTTTTACTCCTAGGTGGATTGCTTTATTTAGTGGTTTCCCTGAGCTTTTACTTTATTCGTCCTCGCCGTTATGGCGTATTACAAACTTCTGAATGTATGGACCTTACCGCCGAATACTTACAGTATCGCGCGCAATTGTGGACCAAAGAAGCGGATGCTGATAAAATCGTAGAAGAACAACTCAATATTCAAATTAAACTCAATGAAGTACACGAGAATTTACGAGAGTTTTTGGTGCTCAATAAAGCCAATACAGGCAACTCATCCAATAACCGCCGCTTACTCGTGGCCTTCTCTACGCTGGTAGAAATCTTAGAAATTGCCGTTTCTACTTCTTTTGATCACAAAAAATTACACGAATTACTCGAGGACGATCCGACCATTATACGCGATTATCAACAACTAGCAGAAGATTTTGCTACCACTATTAAAGAGATTAGCGACTCCCTCAACATGGGGTTAAACTATAAACCGAAATACGACTTTGACCGAAAATTATCGGCATTGCAAACCAAACTCAATGACTTTATCGCTACGAGTACTTCACCCAACAAAGTCGAAGCCGTCCTTCTATTTTCTAACGTTTTACACTATGCACAAAGCCAGATAGATAAAATACACATCTTAGAGCGCATCTTAACGGAAAAAGTTTTTAGCGATAACGTAGAAGATCGCTTTAAAGAATTGGAAAAATTCTTAACGCCTGTTCACTATCGTTGGGGAACATTAATTGAAAACTTGACGTTTAACTCCACCATATTTAGACATGCTACCCGCCTTACCCTGACGATTTTAGTTGGACTTATCATCAGTAATATCTTTAATCCGCTGAACGGATATTGGATTTTGTTGACCATTGTCGTGATCATGCGTCCTGGATATGGATTGACGAAAACCCGATCATTTGAGCGTGTAATCGGTACAGTTCTAGGAGGCTTAATTGCCTTTGGCTTGTTGTTTCTCATCCAGGACAACCACACCATTATCGCCTATCTGACGATCTTAACGATGATTCTCGGCTATTGGTTTTCCCATACCGATTACAAAGTAGGTGTAACTTTTATTACCATGTATGTGGTATTGATTTACGCTATACTTACGCCTAATTTTATGGACCTCTTGATTTACCGCGTAATTGATACTGTGATTGGTGCCCTCTTAGCCTTAAGCGCGAACTATCTCTTATGGCCTTCTTGGGAATTTTTAAATGTAAACGTTCACTTGTCGAAATCCATCAAAGCCAACCAAGATTACGTCAAGGAAATCAAAGAGATTTACAATCAAAAGAACGATCCAACCCTTGCTTATAAATTAGCGCGTAAATACGCTTTTATTGAAATTGGAAACTTAATGGCGTCTTTTCAACGCATGATTCAAGAACCGAAATCCAAACAGCGTTTGCGTTCGGAAATATATGAATTAGCGGTATTGAATCACACCTTCTTATCCACAGCGGCTTCTATTGGAGTGTATGTACAATCCCGTCATACGACCAAAGCATCAGAATCCTTTAATATGGTGATGAATTACATTGATAAAAACTTACAGCTAACCAATAATTTACTCAACAACACCCCTTCGGAAGAAGACCTCATCACTGCGGAAGACATCGAAAGTTTCCGTGTCAGTATGAGTTATTTGCAGAACATCAGAGAATACGAATTGAAAAAATCGTTTTCTGATGATGCGCAAATTAAAAATCTAATGGAAGAATCGACCATGGTTATCCAACAATTAACCTGGTTGGCCCATCTGTCCGAAAAAATCTTAAAGATCAGTAAAGTGATCCGAGATAAACGCGAGGAAATGCAACAGAAAAAAATAACATTAAATCCCACGGTATTATTCAAAAAAGGATAATTGCGCGGCGTGAATTTTCGACAACAAATTCTTTTTTATAGCTAAAAAAACGAGGAGGCTCTTTATTTATCAATTGATTTTAATGCGAAAAACCAATCAAAAACAGCGTAAAATCAGGAGTATTACTTCTATTTTTTTTAATAGTTAACAACTTTGTGGTCAGATGCGAAAAATTGTCTTTTTTTTCGTATTTTGCAGTAACTAATCAATTTTGACGATGATAAATCCAACTAGACTTTTCGATATACCTTATTTCCAACAAGAGAATTTTCCTTTGGAAGATGCATTGGTGACCAAAGTGAATGGTGTTTGGGAAAGAACATCATCCGCTGACTATCTACAAAAGGCCAACTGTTTATCACGAGCTCTTTTGCGATTAGGCGTGCAAACCAATGATAAAATCGCTGTTATCTCGAGTAACAATCAAACCAAATGGAACTTATTGGACATTGGTATTTTACAAATTGGAGCACAAAACGTTCCCATATACCCAACCATTTCAGCGGAAGATTATCAATTTATATTGAGTCACTCAGAAGCGAGTTATTGTGTGGTTTCCGATCAAGAAATCTACGATAAGCTGATGACTGTCATCGATCAATTGCCGTTGATAAAAGCGGTTTACTCCTTCGATAGCATAGCAGGCTGTAAACATTTGGATGAATTGTTTGCCCTAGGCGCAGATGAATCCAATCAGGAGATCGTAGAACAGCGCAAAGCCAATGTGACCCCTGATGATCTAGCAACCTTGATTTACACTTCGGGAACAACAGGAAAACCCAAAGGAGTTATGCTGTCACACAACAATATTTTATCTAATGTATTGGGCAGTAGTGAACGCGTACCATTCACAAGAGAACAACACTTTAAAGCACTGAGTTTCTTACCGCTATGTCACGTTTTTGAGCGTATGTTGATCTATTTGTATCAATATAGCGGTGTTCGCATTTACTATGCGGAATCTATTGATAAAATGGGGGATAACATGAAGGAAGTTAAGCCCAATGTAATGACGGTTGTGCCTCGTTTACTAGAAAAAGTATACGATAAAATCTTCGCGACTGGATCTGCTTTAACTGGTATTAAAAAGAGTATATTTTTCTGGGCACTTGAGCTTGGATTCAAATACGAACCATATAACCGCGGTGCTTTTTACAATTTCCAATTGGGTATTGCCCGCAAATTGGTCTTTAAAAAATGGCAAGAAGCCTTGGGCGGTGAAATGAAAATCATCGTTTCAGGAAGTGCGGCCTTACAACCAAGGCTATCACGTGTATTTAATGCAGCAGGGATTCCTGTAATGGAAGGCTATGGTTTAACTGAAACCTCTCCTGTAATTGCGGTAAACGACGCAAGAAACAGATCTATGAAGATTGGAACAGTGGGAAAACCTCTGAGCAATGTCGTAGTGAAAATTGCAGAAGACGGTGAAATTATCTGTAAAGGCCCCAATATTATGTTAGGCTATTACAAAGATGAAGAGCGCACCAAAGAAGAGCTAAAAGACGGTTATTTCCATACGGGAGACATCGGTACCATTGATGAAGAAGGCTTCTTAAAGATCACAGATCGCAAAAAAGAAATGTTCAAAACCTCTGGTGGTAAATACGTCGCTCCTCAACTCATTGAAAACACGCTGAAACAATCGCGCTTCATCGAACAAATTATGGTCATTGGCGAGGGTGAAAAAATGCCAGCGGCATTGATTCAACCCAATTTTGACTTCGTGAGAGAATGGGCCAAGCGCAAACATATCAATATTGGAACCACCAACGAAGAACTCATTCAAAACGAGCAAGTTCGCAAACGTATCGAAAAAGAAGTGGAATACGTCAACCGTAAATTTGGCAAATGGGAACAAGTGAAAAAATTTGAACTTACTCCTGATGTTTGGAGTATTGACAATGGTCAACTTACCCCTACTTTAAAACTGAAACGAAGAGTTATTTTAGAAATCTACAAAGATTTATACGAGAAGATTTATAGAGAATAAAAAAGGAAGCCAATCGGCTTCCTTTTGTTTTATTCCTTTTAGTATTTCTTACTCACAAAAGGGAATTTGTCTGTACGACCACTCCCAACCTTTTACTTTTCACTTCCTACTAAAGCGTTCTGATGGTGCTCAACGTGATAAATAGCATTATAAGCCATTTCTTTCAACGTGATTAAACCCAAGAGTGGGTGTGGAATTTGCAAGCTTTCGAAGTCGTTTGTATTCATTTGCACAAGGGCGTCATTTAGTTTGCCAATTAAAGCTATTAATTGCTGTTTTAATGCCTCTTTTGAGGGCATTTCTCCGGCAGGCGGTACAAACTGTTCCGGCGCCTTTCCTCCCGCCGCTAGTTGCTGCAAATAAATCGCTTTTAACTCCTCATAGGTTTTGTTGATTCGTTCTACTCGACCAAACTTTTCTTCAATCGTTTTTATCGGTTGCATATACACATAAACCAAAGGTTGTACACATAATACCAAGTGATGAAGATGTTGGGCTGCATTCCATTTTCCTGATGGGTGATAGAGATACTCCTCCGCTGTCATTTCACTCACGCGTTGAACAAAAGCTAAATATTTCAGTTCTATTTGTTTTTTTATTTCTTGTTGATTCATAGATTCTTTATTTTTTGTTGGTTTATCGATCTTGCTTACCTACCTCTTCTATACAGTGGTAGTAGCAACAAGTGAATACACCATAGGAATTTTATCGCCTAAATGTTCAATTCTATACTTGTTGGGCTCAAATTCTATCGTATGGGAAAAACACGCATAAGGCGAATAATCAAACTCTTGAAATTGTTTGATAGATAATCCATTTTGAAGTAAACTACTTACCACCTCACCTAGGCTGTGATTCCAACACACATAGGATTGGGTAATATCCGCTGTTTTATCCGCATAGGTTCCGCTTTGTGTTTCGACAATAGCTTCTCGATTAAAATAGTTATACCCAACTTTTTGAAAATCATCGTCAAACATCCAAACTACAGGGTGAAACTCAACAAAGATAAATTTCCCTCCAGGTTTTAAAAATGTTTGAATTACCTGTGCCCATTTATCCATATCAGGCAACCATCCAATCACTCCATAACTGCTATAAACCACATCAAATTTTTCATTTAAATGGTTGGGCAAATCATAGACATCACAACATATAAATTGGGCCGATGACCCAGTTTCTTCTGCTAGTTGTTTTGCATTTCTAATGGCTTCATCCGATAGATCAACACCTGTTACTTCAGCACCAAGTCGACTTAAAGATATAGTATCTTGCCCAAAGTGACATTGTAAATGCAAAATCTTTTGCCCTTTACAATCGCCTAATAAATTGAGTTCAATCTCATTTAAAGAGCTCTTTCCTTTCTTGAATCCTTCTACATCATAAAATTCTGATTCTATATGGGCCTGCGTACGGTTATTCCATGAATTACGATTAATCTCTATATAGTTGAATTCTGGTTTCATCTTTTTGCTTTTTGTTTGTTATTCGTTGTTATTTGCTCGTTGCGCGGTTTGTTCGATACTTTTTGTTCTTTCTTCTTATCAAGCGATCAACCGTTAAACAAACCAACCTTTTCTCCCTTTGTACAAGCGATAAGAACCAGGACCAATCATAGCAATAGCTAAGGCTCCTACAAGATAGAGCAAATTCAATTCCGCACCTACCCCTCCAGTGGCAGGACTTAAAGCAAAAGACCCGCCCCCTTTAACGAGCACCAAAGACATCACCATCGTAAAGGCGATTAACACCCCTGACAAGCGCGTAAAAGCACCGACGATCAATAAAATGGGGGCAACAATTTCCCCGATAGGAACACCTAGCCAGAGCCAAGTTGGTAACCCTTTGGCCGCCAATTGATCTATAATCATATCGTGTCCGTGGATAATTTTGTGGATGCCGTGAAAAATCATCAATCCACCCACACCTAATCGTAAAATAAATTTTCCTAAATCTTGCATATTTTTTTTCTAAGGGTTAACTTGTTTTTAAGGGTCTAATTTCAATCTTACTTGGCAAAGTACGCGGATTCATTTTCAACAAATCCACTACTAACGCTCCAATATCTTCTGGTTGAATTTTCCAAGCATCTTTTTCGCTGGGTTCATGGTTATTAAAATGACTGCTAACTGAACCTGGTAAAATGGTCGTTACTTTAACGTCATGAGCACGTAAATCAAGCATAGCGGCTTGGGTAAAACCTACAACACCAAACTTACTGGCATTGTACCCACTTCCTGTTGCAAAGAAGTTAATCCCTGCTAAACTCGCTACACTGATATAGTATCCTTTGTTTTGTTTTAACTGAGCAACACTCGCTTTTAACGTATGAAATACCCCCGTCAGGTTGGTGTCAATCATCGTATTCCAATCTTCAATTGACAATTCCTCAATCGAGGCAAAAATACCTACACCTGCATTGGCAATAACTACATCCAAGCGACCAAATTTGGCAACAATCTTTGCTACCGCTTCTACTTCATCTTGGTATTGTGTTACATCAGAAGCAAGGGCTAACACTTGCTCTGTTGTGCCTATTTCGCGAGCAACTCGTTCTACTTCTTCCAATTGACGCCCTGATATAGCTACCTTATAACCTGTTGCAACCAAAGCTTCTGCTATTCCTCTTCCTATTCCTTTAGTTCCACCTGTAATGTATACTACTTTTTCTTTACTTGCTGTCATTTTGATTTTTAACTTTTATTTTTACTAAAATAAAGAATAAAAAGCACTTTTACACACTACTAGTTTACTAAATAAGATCAAACACACAATAGCCTTGCACAGGTAAACGTTATTTAGGTGATGTGCATTGTATTAACTAAATTTAAGCTACAATTAATTTTTTCACTTTTATTTAAGGGTATGAGCCCTAACAATTATGTATCTTAGTCTATACGTTTTACTAGCGTTCATTCACTTCATTTAAACGCATTTTTAAATTCAATCAATAAAAAATCAAACATATGGCTGTTAAAATAAAAGGTTCAGGTAGTTACATTCCTACCGAGGTTGTGACCAATAACGATTTTCATCAGTTTGACTTCCGCGATGAAAACGGGCAACCTTTAAAAGATTCGACCGAGAGAGTGGCAAAAAAGTTGGAGCAAATCACGGGCATTCAGGAAAGACGCTATATCACGGCTAACTTAACAACCACAGATATTGGTACGATTGCTGCTCAACGCGCCATTGACAATGCAAAAATTGATCCTGAAAAACTAGACTACATCATTTTCGCACACAATTTTGGCGATATGAAACACGGCACAGACCAATCGGATATTGTACCAAGTTTAGCGTCCCGTGTAAAACACAACCTCAAGATCAAAAATCCGAACTGTGTTGCATATGATGTATTATTCGGATGTCCGGGTTGGTTACAAGGTGTTATTCAGGCCTATGCGTTTATGTCCTTGGGCATTGCTAAATATTGCTTGGTTATTGGTGCAGAAACCCTTTCTCGCGTAATTGACTTACACGATCGCGATTCGATGATATACGCCGATGGCGCAGGAGCCACTGTGTTAGAAGTAACAGACGAAGCGGGAGGCATTATCGCCACCAAAAGCTGTAGTTTTACTGCAGACGAAGCCTACTATATTCACTTTGGAGAATCCTATAAAAAAGACCCCAAACAAGATACGCGTTACATTAAAATGCACGGCCGAAAAATCTATGAATTTGCTCTAACCGAAGTTCCGCAAGCCATGAAAGCCTGTTTGGACGATAGCGGCATTAAAATCGATCAAATCAAAAAGATTATTATCCATCAAGCCAATGAGAAAATGGATGAAGCCATCGTGAAGCGCTTTTATGAATTATATGACACAACCATGCCTGAACACGTGATGCCCATGAATATCCAAAAACTCGGAAATAGCAGTGTTGCTACCCTACCCACGCTATACGATATGATAATCAACAAACAACTCGATAACCACAGCTTTGAAAAAGGAGATTATCTCTTGTTTGCATCTGTTGGGGCAGGTATGAATATTAACGCATTTGTCTACCAAGTATAGAACAATTCTAATGGCAATTTGCTCTTTTTTACAATGGATCTACCTCTAAATGAGCGAATTGCCTTATATACTTCTCCTCTCCTTTCTGAATAGTTGAGTTATTCACCCTTATTCTTGTACTATTCACCCATTTTACTCCTTTTACTTCTAAAAATAAAACTTCACAAACTGCCTTTATTTTAACTTTATTTTATTTGTTATTGCAAATAGAAACATCATTAATTATATTATTAATAAAATATAAACACATATGATATTATATTATAATTAAATACCTAATTAAAATAAATATCTTATACTAAAAAGTAATAATATATTTTACTTTACTCTTTTTATTATAGCTATGTTTGCACCGTAATAATTACACGTACGTACGTAAGTATCAATTTAATAACAAATTAAAAGCTATGAAAAAGAAAATTTTACTATTCGCTTTATTAGGTGGTTTTATGTTGAGTACAACCGCTTGTAGTAGTGATGACAGTAACAGTGGAACTGAACAAGTTGAAGTACCTAACACGCTAAAAGACGACTACTTCAATATTGAAGGCGCTACTTTTAACGCGGGCAGCATCGAATCGGGAACTGCAGAAGCAATTGCAGAAATCAATGTCAACAATTTCATCATTAACGGTGGAAAGGCGATCATGACAGTGAGCAGTACAGCTCAATTACAGTCGATTCACATTGGTTTAAAAGGACATGATGGCTATTATGATGTAAAAACATCAAATGAAAATCTGACGCGAAATGGACTTTACAGTTATGAGGTAATTCTAGATTTTTCTCAGGATCTGATTTTAGACATTGTAGGATTAGAGCTAGTAGGGTATATCACAGATGGTACACGCACTATTTTATACTATAGAGAGCTTCAAGTGATTCCTGCAGGTACAGGAGAATTGCAAATTTCACTTTCTTGGGATAGAGAAGATGACGTGGATTTACACTTAGTGAAAAGAAATGTGGATCGCATCTACTACGGAAGTAGACAACTACACAACGCAGACGGTGAAAAAATTGCGGAATTGGATATTGATTCAAACCCAGCATGTCGCATTGATGGAATTAAGAATGAAAACATTTATTTCGATCGTTTAGAAGACGGTGTATACTCTATCTATGTGGATCTTTACCGCAAATGTGAGGTTAGTGGTTCGGTGGGAAGTAAATACATCGTTAATGTGATGTACAATGGAACGAGTATTCGCTTATCGGATCACATGATTGGCAAATTTGACGATACAGATACAGGAAGTGGAAATACCGAAAGTCGTCACGTGTTGATTGGTTCATTCTCTGTGGTAAATGGTAGTTTCTCTTCAGTTGTGGAAGAAGAAGCTACAACGAGAACTTTAGATACTTTTGGATTATCTAAAAAAATGATTTACACAAAATAAAGTGACACCCCAATAGCTTACTATCTTATTCCTTTAGTAGGTTGATTGGTTTTATTTGAAATAATTTGTCTTTAATTTTTCAATAAATTACCTGAAACGCCAGTAAAAAACACTCTTTTTTACTGGCGTTTTCTTTGTTGACTCCTCTTTCAAATTCAAGGGATATTTCTGTGAATATATTCGAGAAACACCGTGTACAAACTAAACTATTTTGAGTATTTTTGTCTAAACTCATAAAAAGCGACTGAGGTGGATTTTATTAGAATTACGGAGCAACCTTCTTCCTATGATGATTTGGAAAAGATGTCTGTTCAAGAGATTTTGACTAATATCAATACAGAAGATCAAAGCGTGCCTTTGGCAGTTGAAAAAGCGATTCCGCAAATAGAAGCAGTAGTTGAACGAATCGTTGAACAGCTACAAAAAGGCGGGCGTTTGTTTTATATGGGTGCGGGGACTTCTGGTCGATTGGGTATTTTAGACGCTTCGGAGTGCCCTCCTACTTATGGTGTATCTCCGGACTTGGTGATTGGCTTAATCGCAGGAGGAGATCAAGCGATTCGCAAAGCTGTAGAAAATGCAGAAGACAACGCAAACCAAGGTTGGTTGGATCTTCAAGCGCACCAAATCCAGCCCAACGACTTCGTCATCGGAATTGCTGCTTCAGGTACTACGCCATACGTGATTCACGCCTTGCAAGCATGTCAAACGCATCAAATCCCAACCGCCTGTATCACGTGTAACCCCAACAGTCCAGTAAGTCAAGTTGCCCTACTACCTATCGAGGTTGTGGTGGGACCTGAATTTGTTACGGGTAGCTCCCGCATGAAAGCAGGAACAGCACAAAAACTAGTGCTCAACATGATTTCTACCACAGTGATGATTCAATTGGGACGCGTAAAAGGCAATCGCATGGTCGACATGCAAATGACCAATGCCAAACTTGTACAACGCGGTATTAAAATGCTGCAACAAGAACTACAAGTGAGTGAAGAGAAAGCCTCTCAACTCTTACATCAGTATAAAAGCGTGCGTGCAGCACTCGAAAACTACAAATTATAAACATTATGCAAGCAGAAGGAGTAAATCGAAAAGTACTACAAAAAGGAGTTAAATACCTTGCTATTACACTGCCTTTATTGTTTCTTGGTCCAATTGTTATTCACAGTTCGTTGAAAAATCAGGGACATCCATTCTTTATTCCAATCTTTGGATTGGGATGCATCATGTGTTTGTCTGCTATGCTTTTACTATTTAAAGGCATTAACACCATTATGAAATCATTATTTGGGAAATAATTATCTATGAAAACTAAACTATTCTATCTTTTACCTTGTTTTGCTTTATTTGCATCTTGCTATCAACAAGAGCGAAATTGCGCCAATTTCCGCACTGGTAAATTTGAATTTGTCACGGAAATCGACGGTGTTGAAAAACGATCTACTTTTATTC
Organism: Myroides sp. DF42-4-2; assembly: GCF_030326445.1. Taxonomy (NCBI): domain Bacteria; kingdom Pseudomonadati; phylum Bacteroidota; class Flavobacteriia; order Flavobacteriales; family Flavobacteriaceae; genus Myroides; species Myroides sp. DF42-4-2. The sequence continues at coordinate 165,925 of NZ_JACAKI010000002.1, read as the reverse complement.
GCACAGAAGAATACGAAATTGAAGAATTCGAAGGGAAAGTAGATACATCAAGCATCCGTTGGGTCAATGATTGTGAGTTTGTCTTACAAAAAAAACACCCTAAGAATATGGCTGAGAAAAAAGCGGTAAGTATTAAAATCGTCACGACTGATGGTGATACTTGTGTTTTTGAATATGGCTTAGTAGGAGACGCGAGAAGAGAACGCGGTAACCTTAAAAAAATTGGCGAATTATAATTGTTACTCCATATGGAAATTTTTTTAACAGCAGATGCCATTGTAGCGTTTATTACGCTAACATTTTTAGAGATTGTCTTAGGGATAGACAACGTTATTTTCATTTCGATTGTAACAGGTAAACTCCCAGAAGAAAAAAGAAAAAAAGCAACCAAAATAGGGTTGTTTTTAGCCATGTTTATGCGAATAGGTTTGTTATTTGCCATTACTTGGCTAATCAAAATGAAAGCCACCTTATTTGAAGTAGATTGGGGTTGGTTTAGCGCCCATTTCAATGGACAAGCCCTCATACTTCTGGCTGGAGGTATCTTTTTGATTTACAAATCAACCAAGGAGATCCACGAAAAAGTGGCACATGTTCAAGTAGCAGAAGACGTTAGCTCTACACCCAATGCCAAGCAAATTGCAACCAAATCATTCGGAAATATCCTAGTTCAAATCCTATTGATCGATTTGATTTTCTCTGTGGATAGTATTCTTACTGCAGTAGGAATGACCAACGGAATTGAAGGTGCTTTGTACATCATGATTGCTGCCGTTATTGTTTCTGTCGCTGTAATGATGATTTTCGCTGTACCTGTAGGAACCTTTGTCAACAACAATCCATCAATTCAAATCTTGGCTTTGTCCTTCTTAATTCTAATTGGATTTATGCTTACAACTGAAAGTATGCACTTGTCAGACGCAAAATTAGCTGGACAAGATATTGGTGCTGTTCCAAAAGGATATCTGTATTTCGCCATCGCTTTTTCTTTAGTGGTCGAGTTTATCAATATGCGTATTAGAAAGAAAAAATAACAACATGGTTATCGGAAACCGAAAGGTAGTGCTGGTTCGTCCAACACTAAAACCAATATAAAATCAGTGAGATAAATGGAAAACCCGTTTACCGTTTACGGGACATATATCAAATAAAAAAGGATCAATCTAGTAAAAGATTGATCCTTTTTTATTTATCGTGTATTATTACTCTTCTCCCTTCTCTGCTCTCCCATCTCCAAAATAGCGTTCGGTAACAAAGTCTATATCCTTAATCGTTTTTCTGGCCCAATCAATGCGTTTAGCAAGTAATTCTTCTTCAGACAGCTGCCAATTGACTTCGGATTCTCTCAAGCGAGTCGTTAAGCTTTGGATGATGATTGCCGCAGAAACAGAAATATTCAAACTTTCGGTGAATCCCACCATGGGAATAGTAATAAAATCATCGGCTTGTTCGATAATTTCTGGTGACAATCCCGATTTTTCTGTTCCAAAAAAGATAGCAACAGGTTCTGATAAATCAAATTTATCCAAACTTTGTGCAGTTCCATGCGGCGTTGTTGCGACCACTTTATACCCTTTAGCTTTAATGGCATCAATACAGCCTTGCACCGAATTATAGCGGTGAATATCCACCCATTTTTCTGCTCCTAGGGCAATTTGCTTATCGATTCGCTTGCCAAACTTTTGTTCAATGACATGGAGTCCCTGTACTCCAAAAACCTCACAACTACGCATCACTGCACTGGTATTGTGCAATTGATAGACATCTTCTGCTACTACTGTAATGTGATCCGTTCGATTGGCTAAAACGTTTTTGAAGCGTTCTACACGATTCTCAGTCAAAAAAGTTTCTAAATAAGCTAAGTATTCCTTGTCTTGAAATAGCTTGTTTGAAATATTCATTATATCTTTAGTTTTATTCAAAAAGGCAAAGGTAACAATATTATGGAAAAACGGTTAGTTGTGCTTTCAGGAGCAGGGATGAGTGCAGAAAGTGGAATAAAAACCTTCAGAGATGCGGACGGACTATGGGAGGGACACGACATTATGGAAGTTGCTTCTCCCCTGGGTTGGGCAAACAACAAAGAACGCGTATTAAAGTTTTACAACGATAGACGCCGGCAGTTGTTGACTTGTGCACCCAATCCGGCACATGAGGCTATTGCAGACTTAGAGCACTATTTTAAGACAACGGTAATCACCCAAAACGTAGATGACTTACACGAACGTGCCGGCAGTCAAGAGGTGATTCACTTACACGGAGAATTGCTCAAAGTGCGCAGTGAGGTCAATGAACACCTAGTATATCCTTGGACAACCGATCTCACGGCTTCCGATTATAACGAACATGGACATGCATTGCGCCCGCATATTGTGTGGTTTGGGGAGATGGTTCCTGAGTTGGAACGCGCCATCCCCTATGTAGAACAAGCAGATGTTATTTTAATCATTGGGACTTCCCTACAAGTATATCCCGCAGCTTCTCTGCTGGATTTCGCTAAACCCGAGGCTGTGGTTTATTATATTGACCTTCACCCCGCCTCCACCAAGCACTTCAAGCACAAAATCGAAGTAATTGCCGAAAAGGCCTCTGTGGGTATGAATATAATTCGAGAATCACTCCTAGAGTTGAGTCAATAGACAAAAAAAATAGGATGGCCATTTTTAACCATCCTATTTTTTTATATCAATTAGTTTAAGACTTTTGCGCCTTTTAGAAAAATCCATGACACACAGATTTTATCTCCTTCATCCGTTTTAAAAACTTTAAACTGTGGAGCGAACACTGTAGCTACAATAGCACTTACTATAGGGAGCCAGATGCCCGACAAATCGGTAAAATACATCAAGCCTACACGCGCTAAGATAAACAAGATCGCAAAACTCACAAATTGCAACAGTAATGTTTTAGTTCCTGCACTCATCGTTTTTTAATTTTGATTCATATATTTTCCTTTTTTACTTCCTTCGTAAAGATCGTATTTCGCCAAACGCGCTTCTAATTTACCATTAAATAATTTAATCTTTCTCGAAGGGCGTAAACCTACGTATTTCAACGCCTCAATATTAGCGGTAATAAACCAGGCTTCTGTTCCTGGGTAGCCTTGCTTTAGGGTATCTCCTATTTCGCGGTAAAAACGCTCTAAATTAATATCCAATCGCTCGCCATACGGTGGGTTAAAAACCATATGTAGAGGTCCTTCAACTTCTTTAGAGGTATCAAAAAAGTTGAGATTTTCCACTTTAATATACTCCTCTAAGTTAGCATTGCGCACGTTATCCATGGCTTTCATCACAGCAGAAGGCGCTTTGTCATAGCCTTGAATGGTATAGTGGAATTCGCGAACGCGTTTTAACAGAGAACCTTGAATCACCTCAAATAAATCAGCATCCCAATCATTCCAACGCTCAAAAGCAAATTCTTTTCTATTGATATTGGAAGGAATATTACAAGCAATCATCGCAGCCTCGATCAAGAGTGTTCCTGAACCACACATCGGATCCATGAAGTGACTTCTGCCATCCCATCCCGAAAGCAAAAGCATACCTGCAGCTAGCACTTCGTTAATTGGCGCAATATTCGTCGCTGTTTTATATCCTCTTTGATGCAAAGAAGCGCCTGAAGAATCCAAAGAAACCGTACACAAATCGCGTTGAATATGCACGTTAATACGCAAATCTGGAAAGTCTTTATCTACATTTGGACGTTTTCCGAATTGCTCTCTAAACTGATCAACAATAGCATCCTTTGCTTTTAATGAAACGAATAAGCTGTTGTTGAACTGATCAGAAAACACAGTCGAATCAATAGCAAAGGATTGATGCGCACCTAAGTATTTACTCCAATCAATACTTTGGATTCCCTTATACAGATTGTTTTCATTGTATACAGCAAATTGTTTAATTGGAACTAAAATTTTTAATGCGGTACGCAAAGCTAAATTCGCCTTATATAAAAATCCTTTATCTCCTTCAAAACTCACCATACGAGTTCCTTCCTTCACTTTCGTCGCTCCTAAAAGCTGTAGTTCTTTTGCCAAAACCTCTTCTAAACCGAACAAAGTCTTAGCAACCATTTTAAAATTTTCCATTTTTTTATATCGCTATAAGGAATAATTGCATTCGTTATCCAAATGTGCAAAAATAAAGTAAATTTGCAAGCTAATAAAAAGATTTAAATTAAAACTATGTCTGAACAAAAGAAAGCTTGGTACGCATCGTGGTTTGACACCCCTTATTATCACATTTTATATAAGGATAGAGATTATGATGAAGCACAACTTTTTATAGATAATCTCACCCATTATTTAAACTTCGATGAGGATGCTACGATTTTAGATTTAGCTTGTGGTAAAGGGCGTCATGCGATTTACCTCAACAGCTTAGGCTATAATGTAGTTGGTGCAGATTTGTCGCCAAACAGCATTGAGGTAGCCAAAACCTTTGAAAATGAAAAATTACACTTTGTGGTGCACGATATGCGTGAACCCTTAGAAAAAAAATACGACGCCATTTTCAACTTATTCACTAGTTTTGGTTATTTTAGTGATCCCGAAGATAATATCAAAGCACTAAAAGCCATCCACAATAGCTTGACTGACTATGGACTCGCTGTGATTGACTTTATGAATGTCAATAAAGTAATTGCAAATTTAGTTCCTACAGAAGTTAAAACCGTTGAAGGGATTGAATTTCACATCGAACGAAAAGTAGAAAACGGCTATATTTACAAAGATATTCGCTTTCATGCAGATGGAGAAGACCATGCTTATACCGAAAAAGTAAAGGCATTCACCCTGCAAGATTTTGAGGCGATGATGAGTGAAAACGACATTTATCTGCTCGATGTCTTTGGCGATTACAAATTAAGAAAATTCTATCCAAACGACTCTGATCGATTAATCATGATCTTTAAATAAGCCGATGGCGTATACTGTACCTTTACTAGCCGTAATTATTGGATATTTAATTGCGCTACTTATTCAACCGAAAAACAAAAAACACATTAAACTCTTGATGGCGTTTAGTGGTTCTTTTTTGCTTACGATCACAGTAACACACCTATTGCCAGATGTTTATCAGGCAGCCATAGGAGATCTTGTTGCGGCAGCTGGTGATCACCTTCACGATCACGGCCACAGCCATGATCACAGTGGAGCAGGTCGAATCGGTTTTTTCATTATGGCGGGAATCGTATTCCAAATTATTTTAGAATATTTCTCAAAAGGAGCCGAACACGGACATGTGCACGGGCACGAAAAATTAGAGCGCATCCCTTGGTTGTTGTTTATCAGCTTGTGTATTCACGCCTTTTTTGAAGGAATGCCCATCAGTCAACACAATGAACTGGCCTTGGGAATTGGTATTCACCACCTCCCCATTGCCATTATTCTAACGGCCTTTTTTATCAATGCCCAAATGAATAAAAAGATGGTGTTTGCCTTTATGATGCTCTTTTCTATAATGACGCCTTTAGGCACCTTGGTCTCAAGTAGTATTCCGGTATTGAGTACGTATTATGCAGAGATATCGGCTGTGGTAGTGGGAATTCTTTTCCACATCTCCTCTACCATTATCTTTGAAAGCAATGAAGACCACAAGTTCAATATAAATAAATTAATAGCGATATTACTCGGTGTAATTGCCGCTTATTTCATATAAAAAGTCGGAAGGATTCTTCCGACTTTTTTGTCTGGACTTGATTTATTTTAGCAATTTAAAAAAACCTCCAGACAACCATATAAATCATTTGGTTTGTTTTTAGTATTTTTGATGCTGTTTACTATTTGTTAGACTTATTCTTTTATGAAAAAAATAATAATGATCACTTCTTTTTTGTGTGTAGCTGCCTTTGTATTTTCGGCTTGCGAAAAGGATGATATATGCGGTAAAACTGAACCGACAACCCCCCAGTATAAAATAGAATTCTTTGATTATGAAGATCAAGAAATTAAAAAAACAGGATTGGTTGAAGCGTATGCTGTAGGCATTCAAGACACCATAAAAAGTACGGGGAATACCTTGTTACTTCCGTTGCGCTTAGATCAACAACAAACGGATTGGGTCTTACAAATCAAAGAAACAAAGGGAAAAGAAACCCTAATTCACCGAGACACCCTAACCCTAAAGTACAGGATAAACACACAGTACTTAAATAAGGCTTGTGGCTATGTATCTACTTTTTCTTTGCTACAAGATGGTAGTTCACCTCAACTCAATGGAGCTGCCAATACAACCAAAGGCAATTGGATCAAATTATATATAACAGAAACAAACGAAATAGAAAATGCAGAGCAAACTCATTTTAACCTATATTACTAGTAGTATACTTTTGTTGTTTTCTGTTGTAAGTATTGCGCAAGAAAAAGGCAAAGACACCAAAAAGAAAACAGAAACCCAGCATATGGCAGCTGTTGCTCCACCGAAATATCCACAGCGCTATGGTTTGCGTTTAGGTGCGGATTTATTTAGAATTACGCGTTCATTCTACGATAAAACGTATAATGGCTTTGAAGTGGTAGGTGATTATCGATTGACTAAAAAGTTATTTGCGGTAGCCGAATTAGGTCACGATAAGCTGGAAAAAACAGAAAGCACCTATGGTTTTACGACCAATGGTACCTATTTGCGCATTGGAGTTGATTACAACTTACACGAAAACTGGCTGGATCGCGAAGATATGATTTACGTCGGTGCACGCTACGGTTTTGCCACTTTTTCACAAAACTTAGATTGGTATAAACCCTATAGCAGCAGTGATTATTTTTCGAATCCTCCTATAGCGGTAGACAAAAAATACAGCGGATTATCCGCGCATTGGGTTGAATTTGTTGCAGGTGTAAAAACTCGCGTTTTCAACAATGTTTTTATGGGATTTAGTCTTCGTTTAACGGGTTTGGTTGCTCAAAAACAACCGGATGATTTCGAAAATCTATATATTCCAGGCTACAATAGAAAGTACAGTGGCGCTATTGGTGTTGGTTTTAACTATACGGTAAGCTACTTTATTCCGTTGTACAAATCAAACAAAAAAGCCTTTACAATTCCGGAAAAAGATGCTCAATACGATTTAGAAGGAAATAAAATCGAAGCGGAAGAGTTGAAAATGATCCAAGAGAATAAGCAGAAAGCTGCCGAAGATCAAGGACAACAACCGTAACATACACAAAAACCTCCTAGTCAAGAACTAGGAGGTTTTTTTATACTACCTGAAAGATAGAATACAAAAACAAGGCGAATGAGGTTCGCCTTGTTTATTATGACCCTTTTGTATTGTAATTCTTTACTAATTGCTTTAAGAAGGCCCATTGTTTCAATGTGGTCTTCGCTTCTAAAGCTGGATATCCCAGTACAGTTTTCCCTGCCTCAACGTCTCCTGTCACACCTGAACCAGCACCTACTACTACACCATCGCCAAGGGTTACGTGATCTTTAATAGAAGCACTTCCCCCTATTACAACGAAATTTCCTAACGTTACTGAACCTGCTAATCCACTGTTGCCTGCCATGATACAGCATTTACCTAAAACAGAATTATGTCCAATTTGAACCAAATTGTCTATTTTACATCCATCTCCAATGCTAGTTGCGCTGAATTTCCCACGGTCAACACAAGAGTTTGCGCCAATTTCAACGTAGTTTCCAATTTCTACATGACCTATTTGTGGAATTTTCACTAATCCTTTTTCCGAAGGGCAGAAACCAAATCCATCCGCACCAATCACCGCATTGGGATGAATAATACAGTGATGTCCGATTTTCGTGCGCTCGCGAATCACAGCCCCTGACCATACGATTGTATCATCGCCGATCACACTGTTATCCATGACTGTAACATTAGGGTATAAAATTACATTCTTACCTAAAACTACGCGATCTCCTACGTAACATCCAGCCCCTATTTGTGTGCCTTCCCCTATTTGAGCCGTCACTTCAATCGTTGCTTTGGGATGAATTCCCTCTTTTACCTCTGGTAATTTAGGTGCAAAAAACGACAGTAACTGAGACATCGCTATATCGACATTGTCTACCTTAATAAACGCTCTATCTTCACCTGGTACTATCGATATATCTCGATTCACAATCGCAATGCTCGCTTTGGAATTTGCCCATAAGCGTTCATACTTCTTATTACCTATAAAAGATATTTGACCATCTTCGGCTTTCTCCAACTGCTCAGCTGCGTGTATCTTCTTTACAGTTGTGCCTATTACAACACCATTTAGGACTTCGTTTATTTCATTAAGGGAGTACGTTCTCATACTGAATTTGGGTTTCTTGGTTTATATCAAAGAAAACGAATAAAAATTAATTATATTGCAAGAATACCTTTTTATTTTTCGAAAAAATAAAGCATAACAATTAATTAACCTAATAATATTCAAAAACACATTTTTATTTTTATTAGTTCACAATGCCTTTACCTAAATCACATACAAATAATCTATCATTTTAACAGAATATAATAGATTATTACTTCATTACATACTAAAATACATAACTGAGAAATAAACACTCAAAAGGCGATCTTTTGTTGCTTTTTTAGTATCAAGATTCCTCAATTACATTAAATACTAAAAAATAAAGGACCTATTTTTTCTTTTTTTTACTTCAACATGGCTCTTTAAACCTACTTATGACTATTGCTTCACGGTATTCTCTTTCAATATATTATGCAGTCTTGATCCTTTTATGTATATTTTACTACCACAAAAAATTAGAAATTACATGAAAGAATTATTTAGAATAATCGGCGAGCACATTGCTGAAGAAAATTTCAGTGCTCTACACGATTTAAAGGTAGAAGAGCCGACCCACTTCAATTGGGTAACGGAAATATTCGAGGGAATCCACGTCAAAGAAACGCCAGATAAAACGGCATTACTTTGGACAGATGGTGAAAAAACAGCGCATTATACGTTCAAAACGCTCTACCATCGATACAACCAACTCTTGAATTTTTTGCGTAAAAAGGGCATTGAACAACAAGATGTCATCATGACGCAAATGATGTTAGAGCGCATTAATTGGGTCACCCACTTAGCGACAATCAAAGGAGGCTATCGCCTTTCTCCTGCCGCTAGTATTTTAGGCATCAATGACTTAAAATATCGATTTGAAAAGATTGCACCCAAAGTAATCTTAGCTAATGCCGATAACGCAGCCAAGATTGATGCAGCTGAAAAAGCAGCGAACCACAGCATTTCTATCAAAATCATCATTGATGGAGCGCGCGAGGGATGGTATCCTTTATCTGTTTTAGATGAGCAAGAAACCGAAGCGGAAGCTGCTAATACTAAACCCGATGACAACCTCTTTTTATTTTTCACTTCTGGCACAACGGGTATGCCTAAAATAGTGTGTCACACTCAATTGAGCTATCCTATTGGCAATCTGACAACTGCTGCTTGGATCGGCTTAAAAAAAGACGATATTCACTACAATATTTCTCAACCTGGATGGGCTAAATTTGCTTGGAGTAGCTTATTTGCTCCGTGGAGTGTGGGTGCAGCTATATTTGCCTATCACACCAAAGCGCGCTTCCATGCGCCGACAACTTTAGCGCTCATGGAAAAACACAATATTACAACGCTCTGCGCACCTCCTACAGTTTTACGCTTTTTTATTCAAGAAGATTTAACTCAGTACAACTTTAGCTTGCGCCAATGTGTAGCCGCAGGAGAACCGCTAAATCCCGAAATTATCGAAGAGTGGTTTGCTGCTACTGGCTTGTATATTCGCGATGGCTTCGGACAAACTGAAAGCACGTGTATGGTGGCTAACTATCCCAATGCTAAACTCAAATACGGCTCTATGGGAAAACCAACTTTTTTATACGATATAGTTATCGCAGACGATGAGGGATATGAACTAGCGAATAATGAAGAAGGCAATATTTGCGTGAGAACCAATACGGGAAAAATCAATGGAATCTTCAAAGAATACATGTTCGACAAAGAACGCCAAAACCAAGTTTTTAAAAATGACGTTTACTTTACGGGCGACAAAGCTTATAAAGATGAGGAAGGCTATATTTGGTTCATTGGACGTGATGACGATGTGATTAAAGCCTCTGATTACCGCATTGGTCCTTTTGAAGTAGAGAGTGTTTTACTGGAGCACCCCGCTGTAATTGAATCGGCTGTCGTGGCTAGTCCTCATCCTGTGAAGGGATTTGAAGTCAAAGCATTTGTTGTAATCCAAGATTTTCAACAGGCCAACGCTACCTTAGCCCAGGCGCTTTTTCAGTTTTCTCGCCAACACTTAGCCCCCTATAAAATGCCGCGAAAAATCGAATTTGTAACAGAACTACCTAAGACTATTAGTGGTAAAATAAAACGCGTAGAACTTCGCGCCTTACAAGCAGAACGCCTTGCAAAAAAAGAAGAAGTTCCGATGGAATTTGTTTATTAATGGAGGGGCAAGTGGCGATTAAAAAACGCCTCTACCCCTATTTAAACTTGATATAAACTAGAAAGGTCAAAAATATATTTTTCAATTTTATTGTACCTTTCTACATATAAAAAACACTGTTATGCTATCCGAACGCTATGCTACTTTTGCACGTGAATTGGCGGCCTATATCAATCCGCTGCAAATCATGACCAATCCGATACAAACGATTGCCTATGGTACGGATGCGAGTTTCTATCGCCTTACGCCACAGCTTGTTGTAGAAGTTCACAATGAAGCGGAGGCGATACGCACCATTACTTTGGCACATCAACAGCAACTTCCCCTTACCTTTCGCGCAGGAGGAACTAGCTTATCAGGACAAGCAATTACCGATTCTATCTTAGTAGTTGCTACCCACCATTGGAAGAACTACAGCATTAGTGCTGATGGCTTACAAGCTACATTTCAGCCTGGTATTATCGGTGGGAGGGCAAATATACTACTAGCGCCTTATGGCCGTAAAATAGGACCTGATCCAGGCTCCATTAATGCCGCCATGATTGGTGGTATTGCTGCGAATAATGCCAGTGGTATGTGCTGCGGAACAGCACAAAATTCATACAATACCCTTGCCGATATTCGACTGGTTTTTTACGATGGGGTCGTCTTAGATACAGCAGACCCACAAAGTAGAGAAGAATTTGCGGAAAAACATCCAGAAATTCTGAAAGAACTCACCACTATACACAGCGAAATACAAGAAAACAAAACGTTGTACGAGCGCATTCAACGCAAGTATAAAATCAAAAATACCACGGGATACAGCTTAAATGCCTTCCTCGATTATCGCGATCCGTTTGATATCATCAAACACTTGATGATTGGTTCAGAAGGCACACTTGCCTTTATCTCGACAATTACCTACAACACTGTTGTAAACTACCCGAATAAATCGTGTACATTAATGGCATTTGACAGTATTGGAACGGCTTGTCAAGCAGTCCCTTACCTTAAAAAAAGCCCTGTTGCAGCTGTGGAACTCCTCGATCGAAATAGCATTCGATCGATTGAACAAGAACCACAAGCGCCTGCTTACTTCAAAACGTTACCTGATTCAGCTTGTTTATTACTCGTTGAAGTTCAAGCGACAACACAAGAAGAATTGGCACACAAACAACAACAAGTACAAGCAGCCGTTTCGCCTATTCCGACTTTGGGTGATTTCAGCTTTACTTCAGATCCCAAAGCTTACGCATTTAATTGGAAAGCACGCAATGGCTTACTTCCAACAACAGGAGCGCTAAGGGAAACTGGAACAACATGCATTATTGAAGATGTTGCATTTCCATTGGATCGCCTAGCAGAAGCTAGTCTAGCTTTACAACAGCTATTTGCCAAGTACCACTACGACGATGCCGTACTATTTGGTCATGCCTTAGAAGGTAATTTGCACTTAGTCTTTTCACAGGACTTCAGCCAAGCGGCTTCCATTCAGCGCTATGCTGATTTAATGGATGAATTAGTGGAATTAGTCGTTCATCAGTTTGATGGTTCGCTAAAAGCCGAACACGGAACGGGACGCAATATGGCTCCTTTTGTTGAACGCGAATGGGGCGAACAAGCCTATACCTTGATGTTGCGCATCAAACAAATCTTTGATCCCCATTACATTATTAACCCTGGCGTAATCATCAATAGCAATCCACACATCCACTTAGAAAACCTAAAAGCAACACCTGCTACCCATCCCATCGTAGATAAGTGTATTGAATGCGGGTTTTGTGAATCACATTGCGTATCGGAAGGATTGACCTTATCCCCTCGTCAACGCATTGTAATAGGACGCGAAATCAAACGTTTGGAACAAACGAATGAGAATCCCTTGCTTCTAGCTCAATTGAAAAAAGAAGCCCAATATTACTTGGATGACACTTGTGCTACCGATGGCTTATGCGCTATTTCATGTCCGGTAAAAATTGATACAGGTGTTTATGTAAAAGCCATTCGCGAAGAGAAATTAACAGCTAAAAATCACCAAGATGCGCTGTACTTTGTAGAACATTTAGACCGTGTGACTCAAATGGGCCGCTATAGTCTAAAATTTGTGCGTCTATTTCAAAATATGCTCGGTAATCGTTCGATGTTGCGCATAGCCACAAAAATGCGAAAAATAAGCAACAATCGCCTTCCACAGTGGAACACTGCCATGCCAACGGGTACGGCAACAGCTCTTAAACAACCAACACCTACTACAACAGCTAAACCAAAAGTGGTTTACTTCCCTTCTTGTATTAACCGAACTATGGGAAAATCAAAAGACTACGACAAAAGTGAATTGGACCTCAAAGATCTAATTGTCGTATTGCTTGAGCGCGCAGGTTATGAGGTTATTTATCCTGCAGATGTACAAAACTTATGCTGTGGCATGCCGTTTAGCAGTAAAGGTTTTCAAGAAGAAGGACTACAGAAGTCCACCGCCCTTGAAACAGCCTTACTCACCGCTTCTGAACAAGGAAAATACCCTATTCTATTTGATATGAGTCCTTGTTTTTACACCTTCCAAAGTCATCATACCACATCAGATTTTACGTGCTATGACCCGATTGAATTTGTATTGGATGTGGTTTTCCCTCTGCTACCCATTACCAAACCTAGGGAAGAAGCAACCATTTTCCCGGTTTGTTCTGTTAAAAAATTAGGTTTAGAAGGAAAATTACTAGATATTGCGAAGCGTTGTGCAAAAAAGGTATATGCAATTGATAGTAATTGTTGTGGTTTTGCCGGAGATCGCGGTTTTACTTTTCCTGAATTAAATCAGCATGGAACGAGAAACCTCCAACAGCAACTCTCTTCCAATTCGCTCAATTGCTCCGATGGTTTTTCAACGAGTCGCACTTGTGAAATAGGGCTGACTGCTAGTAGCAATCACTCATTTAAATCAATTTTTTATTTAATAGAAGAGGTTACTAGATAACGATAAGTTTTACTTAACTCAATAAAAATGTTTACAAAAAAGGCATCTAAGTTCCCTTAGATGCCTTTTTAAATTATAAGCTTATTTCTTTTACAATTCTATATTGTATAGCTTCATTTTATTGTAGAGTGTTTTTCGATCGATTCCAAGCAATTGGGCTGCTTTTGTCTTGTTGAATTTCACTTTTTCCAACGCTGTACGGATCGCTTGTTCTTCGTTTTTAGACGAAAACAATTTCAAATCGCGTTCTTCTTCATTTGAGCTGTCTACAGTGGCGATTTTCGGAGCAAACATTTCGTCTGGCAAAACTTCCTTTTCGATGTAATCTCCTTTAGTTAAAAGTACAGAACGCTTGATAATATTTTTCATTTCACGCAAATTTCCTGGCCAATCATAGGTTAAGAAAATGCGTTCAACCTCACTTGAAAATCCTTTAACTTTTTTCTCTAACTCTTGGTTTGAGTATTTTAAAAAATGTTTGGCGAAAGAGAGAACGTCACTACCGCGATCGGTCAATCTTGGTGCAACAATACCAAATTCATTTAATCGGTGATATAAATCCTCACGGAATTCTCCTTCTCGAACTGCTTTAGGCAAATCCTCATTGGTAGCAGCGATCACGCGGATATCCACGTCAATTTCATTGCTACTGCCCACGGGTTTTACTTTTCTTTCTTGTAGCGCACGCAACAATTGTATTTGCACTTCATAAGATAAATTCCCTACCTCATCTAAAAAGATTGTTCCGCCATTTGCCGCTTCAAAATGTCCAATTTTATCTGTAACAGCACCAGTAAATGACCCTTTTATATGGCCAAAGAACTCACTAGAAGCTAAATCCTTGGGAATAGCACCACAATCAACGGCGATATAGGGTTTATTTCTTCGTTTACTCAACAAGTGAATGGAATGGGCTATATTTTCTTTTCCCGTACCACTATCTCCGATAATTAATACAGACATATTTGTAGGGGCCACCAATTCGATATATTCTTGGAGCTGAAGCGAAACTTTGCTTTCTCCTTTTACATATTCTTCTGTATTTTCTTCCCTTTGTTCTATACCTACAGCTGTAGGTCCTGTTTCTTTGCGCCCTTTGTCTTCTGCTTTACTTTTCTTATCCAAAGCTTGTTTTATTGTTAAAACAATTTCATCTGGATTGATTGGCTTAGCCACATAGTCAAAAGCACCTAATTTCATCGCGTTTACAGCCGTTTTAATTTCGGTATACCCCGTCATCAAAATCACTTGAGAAGTAAAACATTTGGCTTTGATATATTTCAACAATTCAATTCCGTCGCTATCAGGAAGTCTAACATCCGTTAATACAATATCATAACATGTATCATCAATTGCTTTTTTGGCATCTTGGGAATTGAAAGCGTTCATAACAACAAAACCTTTTTTAGTCAAAAAGGCTTTCAACATCTCGCAAAATGGAACATCATCGTCTATAACAAGAACTTTATGACTCATATTTTATCCGTCTTTTTTTAAAGGGCTAAAGACAAATTTAATATAATTATTTTGTAGAAACTAACAAGTCGTAAAACTTTAACCTACTATAAAGGAATAAGAAGGAAAACTAAGGATTAGGGATTGTTTCTTACAACCTACTTTAGTTGCCCTCAAGCATCGACCGCCTAAAAAAGTAAAAGGGAGCCTGAGCTCCCTATTTACCTGAAGATTTCTCTTCTTCACCTTACTAACGATCTAACCTATTACCTCATTAGGTAATAAAATTTTTTTAAAACAAACACTTAATTTTCTTTTTCTAGCAATTATAGTTGACGAATCAACTCATTTGTTTTTTTGTATAACACCTTACGCTATAGTATATAGAAAAAAGCGTGCCAAAAACTTTTTTTTAGTCAATATTCAAACAAAACATTACCTATCAACGATTTAGGTTGTTTTTTTCTTTTTTGCTCCACCTTGGGGAAATGGTTTTCCACAACACAAATTGGGTACATATTCCCCAAATACTAGAATGGATACCCAATTGCCAAGTTAAACATCAAGTTGTCTTTTCTCCATTTGCCGCTACCAAAATTAATATCTTTCACTACCCAGCGTTCGCCAGGTTCGTTATAAGGGACGCGCAATGGAAAGGCAAAATCAAAACGCACAACCAAAAACGTAATATCAAATCGGAGTCCTGCTCCGGCACCTAAGGCAATTTCTTTGTAAAAATCGCCAGAAATTTTTCCTCCTGGTCGATCGGATACCTCATTTAAGTTCCAGATATTTCCGCCATCTAGGAATAAAGCCCCATGAATAATACTCACTAATTTTTTGCGGTACTCGAAATTAAATTCAAACAACAAGTCACCGGATTGATCGGGAATAAACTTAGCGTCAAATGAATTGGGATTAAAGCTACCCGGTCCTAATGTTCTTGCCCTAAACGCACGGATGCTGTTGGATCCTCCAACAAAAAATTGCTTGGTATACGGAAGGTTTTTTGAATTGCCATACGCATATCCTATCCCTGCGTGAATGCGGCTGACAAATTGGGCGGTTTTACTCAACTTTAAATAATGTCTAAAATCGTGTTCTGTTTTGAAGTACTGACTAAAGGGCACACCTAAAATTGATTTTTCTTTGTCTTTATCGACATCAGCCCCCATGATTAATCCCGTAATATTTCCGGAAAAATCAAGTCCCCCGCGGTAGTAAAACGTATTCTTTTTAAACTGATTCATCGTATTTGTATACGTATAGGTATAGGTAGGACCAAAAATCAATTGCTTGTCTAATACGCGTTCCAATGAAGGATTTCCTGCTGCTGTTTCTCGGTACAAATCGGTAATATTTTGGGGTGTTACATAATTAACTTCCAATACATTAAACTGATGCTCCTTTCTGACGTTTTCTTTCCACAGGTATCCCCAAGATCCTTTAAATGAGGTCAGTGAATACAGCTTGCTTCGCTCTAGGTATTCTCCACCTAGCGTTGCTCGTGTTCGTGGAATATAACCACTTGAAGAATGGAAATTCCAAGGGGCGATTAGGCGTGGCCATGTTAAACTCGCTTCCATCCCCGTTTTGTATACATTGTATCCTTTATTTTTGGACGACATTTGAAAATCAGCTCCTCCATATGCCGATACAGAAAATAGCTCGGCTCCCTTGAAGAAGTTTTTGTGACTCCAATTGACTTTTAATTCAGCTCCGTTATAACTAGCTGAATTTGTTTTCCCCAACATTTCTAATCGAATAGACTTTGGATTATCTGGGGTTAGAAAATAGTATACATCCAATTTATTTGAAACTGAATCCACTAATTCAAACTGGTTTTTTACATATTTAAAAACACCTAAGTTCACGAGTCTGTTGAGCGATAAGTTGTGGTCATTTCGATTGTATAGTTCACCTTCTTCCAAGTAAACTGTGCGATCGTAAATACTCGGTTTAAATTTATTTTTGGGATCGATAATTTCGAAACCATTATATGATTTAGCGTTTTGTATATCGCGTTTGATGTCTGTTTCTGCTAGGGAATAATCGGGAAAAATATACACTTTATTGATTGTATAGGCTTTTGTAGCCAATACGGGCGTATCGTCTTTAACTTTGACAAATAGATTGACTTTGTGGTTTCCTACCGTACTATCCACCTGAACCAAGAGGTTATCGGGGCTAAAATAAAAATAGCCTTTGTTTTTCACGTAATTATCAAAGCGAACGCGTTCTTCTTTGATCTGATCGAGATTATAGGGGCGGTCTTTTTTCAGCCGAGTCCAACGGTTTCCAGCTTCGTAAATGGTTTGTTGTAAAGGCGTAGAATCATTTAAAAAGGTTACGTCATTTATGGTAAACTGCACTCCTGGAAGCACGCTATATTTCGCTCCTTTTTTCTTTTCTCCTACTTGAAGGGTATCATAGGCCACTTGAACATTAAAATACCCATCATTTTCCATTCGGTTAACCAAAATGGCTTGGTTGTGTTCCATATCTACCTGACTAAAAAGTACAGGCGGTTGCCCCATAGAGTTGCGCAACCAACGTCTAACTTTATTTGTTTTAGTTGGATCGCCCCCTAAATTGTAAAAAAACAATTTGGGTCTAAACCCCAAAAAAGAAGCATTGGGTTCTGGACGCAAAAGGGACTGAAGGGATTCTTCCAACTCTTTTTTCTTTGCTTTATCTACTTCTTCTCCATCAATATCAACAACTCCTTTGGTATACAGAGCTTCACCATCTTCGATATACTTGGTCGAACTACAAGAACTTATAAAGAAACCAGCAATTCCCGTTAAAGTAAATAGTAGTACGTTAGTCTTCTTTTTTAGCTTCATTCCTCAGTTGTTTTTTCAATTGTCTTTTGTCTTTCGAGCGTTCAAATAGCTCTTTAAAATGCTCATAACTCATGGTAATAATAAATCCTACGCCCGTTTCCACAACTTGACCTTGTAAGGCAACTTCGTATTGATTTTTGCGGTAAACGCGCAATAAATAGCGTCCGTCTTTTGACAGAGCATATTCCAATTCTATATCACCTGCAATATTTGTGGCTTGTTCATTTTGCCTTTGATTACCTTCTACCTCAAAGCTACTGCCCACGGTTACTTTTAGGCGATCGGAGAACAAGCGTTTGGAAACGGCAATATTCAAGTCAGTTCGATTTTCTCTGCTTCCAGAGGAGAAATCTTCCGTTGACTCGAGGTTAAAGTTTAGTTCTACTCCCTGAATCAAGTTCGTAGCCAGGTTGTTCAACTGGTCAGACAAGAGTCGGTTTACACTTTGACGAGCCATTGTTCCCGCGCTTAACCCACCCATACTACTTTCAAATGGGTTATCACCAATGAAGTGATTCAGTAAAAGTAAGGCAAATACCTGTTTGTTTAATTCAGACTCGTTGGCTTTAATTTGCTCTAACTTGGATTTAGTTAGGGAAATTACATCTCCTGAAGCACTTGTTATTCCGTCTTTCAAACGAATATCAAACGATATTTCCGGTTTGAGCAACTCGCCTTTCATCATCAACAAGGCCTGGAATGGCAATTGTTGTTTATACTTATTTTGTTCAGTCGGCGTCATTGCTGATAGCTGATTTTGAAGCAAGTCAATTGGGGCTGTTTTGGTTTCATAGATAGCCGTTAAATTGAGGATTGCATCAGTTGGATCCCCAGCGAATGTAATCGAACTTCCTTTTTCAACTAAGAATTTGCGTTTAATAAAATTAAAAGACAAGTCATAGGATCCCTCAGAAAACTCATAACGTCCGGTTAGGGTCACTTTTCCGGAAGGATCAATACCTCCCACAATATCACCTTCTCCTTTTATTACAACTTTATCGCCACTGCTCTTATCCATAATCATCGTGAATGTAGCTTCTTTATCCACAACAATAGATACCGATACATCCATGCCTTTTAAGGCAGATTGATCAAAATCAGCTTGGTATTTAAGCAATTCTGCTTGTCTCAAACTCGCTTCATCAATAAATTCTACAATTCCCTCTCGATCGGCAATTGAAGGATCCTCTTGAGGCATGACCAAGGTAAAATCTGTTTTCTCTCCTATTGTTACTTGACCTGATACCTTTGGCGTATTGAGATCTCCTCTTATTTTGAGATCAGAATCAAAAATCAACGTACCATAATACATATCATTATCCTTAGATGTAGAACTAACTGCTTTAAAATCGACCGCTTTTACATCGAGATTGAATTTAAAATCTGTATACGTTTGCGTTAAGATTTGTCCGTCAATGACTAGTAAATTCCCCTCTGAATCGGTGATACTAAAGGTATTTAGTTCAATTCCTTTTGGGGTAAAGGCAATTTTTTCATTGATATCTTTAAAATCAGCATTGATAGGATTGACGTGAAAACCAATTTGATTAAAGTCGATCGCCCCTAAAATAGCAGGTTGTTCATACTTACCGCCTAGGGTTATTTCTCCTGAAAGGTAGCCTTGAGCATTACTGAGGTTCCCCATGCTGAAATGTTCTACTGCTTTCAATTGGAATTTATCTACTGCTAGTTTTAAATCTAATGTTTGTTGATCTACATCAGTAGTTCCAAACAAGCGAATTTTATTTTCTTGTCCTTCTAAAACGATATTCGCCCCATACTTGCTATGTGATTCATTAGCCACTCCTATATGCAGATTTCCCAAGCCTATTTCGTAGACTGTTAGATCGGCAATGTCAATATTGGAAACAAAGCGAAAATCCGTGGTTAAATCTTTTAAGTGAATCTCTCCATTAATAGTACCAGCCGCTAATAGTTTTTCTTTTTGAATCATTTTAGTCAGGGTTTCAATGCTAAAATTTTCAAATTTTACAGCCAGTGGGCTATTGATCTTTTCTTCTTCCGAAGCCAAGCGAATCAGACTGCTTTTATAACTCATTTCAAAATCTGTGGCAAAGAAGCCTTTATCGCTGAGCACAATACTATTATTCGGGTGAACAGTCCACGGTTTGTAATCTAAGATAAAACCACCTTCTTTTAGTTTAACGCGTTGTTGTTGCGTCCCAGCTAAAATCTCTGCTCCCACTAAATAGCTCGTTTGTTCTTGGCGATCGAGTAATTTAAAATTGAGGTCAATTTTATTGTCTTTAGCAAATCCATCCAACACCATACGTCGAATTTGAAAGGAAGCATTCGAAATACTTTGAATCGCTAATTCATATGACAAAGCCGATGCGCTATTTGGTTTAACATCCAGCGTGATCGAATCAATAGTCATATCGCCATATTGAATAGAAGGAATTTCCCCTTTTAAGGTGAGGTAATCGTCTTTTTGTCTGTAGGTTCCACCAAATACAATGGGTTGAATTTCCTTTAAATCTGGCGCTATTTTTTGAAAAATAGGGTCATTTTTGATGCGCAACTGATACGTAAAATGGTTCTGTTTTTCGGTTGTTTCGAGTTCATTTGCATTCGAATCTACTTTCTTAGCTTCATCATTAGCACGTAAGTTGTAATACTTTTGAATGGTTTGGGTCATCGCATCACCTAATTTTGTCAGGAGATAATCCCCCTCCATGTCAAAGTCTAAAATTTGTGATTGCAGACTCATCTTGCGGTAAGCAGGCGTTGCTTCTGCATTGAATGTAATGGGTTGCAGCACAAAAGATCGACTTAATGCGTTGAAACTCAAATCGCGTATTGAGGCTGTTCCGACAAGACTATCTGGCAATATATTCGGCATATCCACTTCTACCTTTCCACTTAGGACAGAAGCTTCATCATTTAGGCGCAATTGATGTAAGTCGATTTGCTTTAAATCCGCTAACAATGATAGACTAAGTGCTTTATCTGTCCAAGTTCCTGTGGCATTCAGATTAAAATTCAAATTGGGATCGTCATTTTGACTGTGTACTTCATAGTGTCCATCTGCCAAATGTGCTTGCAGCAGCATGTCTTTATACTCATAGCCGTTATAGGCCGCTTTTACAAGTTTAATCGAGGCATTGGCTTTTGCATGTGCAGGTTCCAATCCCATTCCATCTACTTTGGCCTGTAAGCTTATGCTTCCAATGGAATCATTTTTAATAATTCGCCCGACATTCAATCGGTCAATTGTCAGATTACCCCAGTATTTTTCTTTGTTTTTTATGCGTTGATTAAATCCTCCATCAAAAAGAATAGATCCTGAACTTGTTTTTAATTCAAACGTACTAACGAGGTCGCGTTGAGTTCCTTTGGCTATACCTGTAAAGCGAATTAATGCAGGAATTTCAATGTCTTTAGGAATTACACTAGCGGGTGCTAGGGTGTAAATATCTTTGGCTGTAGTTTGAAAATCTTTGATATTGACGTCGAGATAGGCTTGCTCAACATCAGGTAAATTTCGAACCTTGCCCTCTGCGTTGATAAAGGTCGACCCCAACAAATTGACATACATTTTCTCGAGAGAGAGATCGCTCATCAATCCTTTTGCGATGAGGTCAATCTCAATTTTCTCTTGGCTTAGTTTTGTCAATCCATGAGCTTTAAAAACATCAGGCATCAAGAGATAGGCGTCTTTCAATCCCAAGTGAGAGTTAGAAATTACCACATCTA
Organism: Myroides sp. DF42-4-2; assembly: GCF_030326445.1. Taxonomy (NCBI): domain Bacteria; kingdom Pseudomonadati; phylum Bacteroidota; class Flavobacteriia; order Flavobacteriales; family Flavobacteriaceae; genus Myroides; species Myroides sp. DF42-4-2. Next base: position 144,539 of record NZ_JACAKI010000002.1, on the reverse strand, counting down.
CAGAGAGTTGTCCTAGTTGTGTTGTCAATTGTTCCAAACTTTTGTAATTGAATACAGCTGTTGATTGGAATTGGGTATTTGGGGTTTCAATACTCAGGTTTTTCACAAAGGACGCCTGCTGACCATATTGAAAATACGCCTTGCTATTCGATAGGGTAAATCCACTTTGTTCTTTAAAGGCAAGCTGTTGTAGATTTCCATTTAAACCCGCATCTGTGTATTGGAAGTCTTTCAAACTAAACTGCAAGTCTTCAATAGCCACGTGATTGACATCTAATCCTTCTTGGCGTTTTTTGTGATTATTATCGTCGTATTTCGCATTAAAGTCGTTGATATCAAAATTGCGCACAGCAAGATTCCACCCCAAGGTCTCATTTTCGGGTGTAGCCAAACTATCCGGGCTCACAGCAGCGGGTGGAGTTGTTGCTTGTGGACGGGATAAGAAGGCAACCTCAGCTTTAGTTTTATTCAACAACACCTCCTCAATATCGAGTTGTTGCTTGGCGAGATCTAATTTATTCAAGGACAATTTGAATTCGCCCAAGTCTAAAATAGCTTGTATATAATCTTCGGCACTTTGATAGTCAATATACGTTTGAGTCAGTTCTATTACACCAACATTCAAATCAATGGGTTGTTCATTCCCTTCGGGTGATGCTGCGGTATCTTCTTCTATTACCTCTGGGTGTTCACCAGCTGGCGATGCCTTGTGATACACCAAAGTGATACCATCAGACGCGATCTTTGGAAGCGCAAAGCGCATCTGCTCTAGATCAAAATCCTTAAAACGAGTAACAAATTGATTGAGTTTAAAATCGAGGTGATGACCATCGTAGGCGTCATCAAAAGTAAGAGCAATGGAATTTAAGTTGATCTGCCCTACTGAAACAGTCATAGAGGAAGGTGTTTCCTCTTTTTCTTCTTCCGAGGCAAAAGCATCAATAATATAATCAAAATTAAAACGCTGTAAACTATCGCGTTTCACCGTTGCTCTTAGTCCATTTAAATCAACTGAACTAACATTAATTTTATTTTGTAGCAATCCGAATAATCCTATGTCGACACCTAAGTGGTTTACATAGGCTAAGGTATCTTTTTCTTGGGATTCAAGATAGAGTCCTTTTAAGACGATTTTCTTAGGAAACGAAATGGCAATTTTATCCAATTTTACAGGAGTCCCTATCTTCTGTTCAACGAAGGTAATAGCCTTGTCTTTGATGGCATTTTGAATCGAGGGTAGCTGCACCAATACAATTAAAAGTATTAGTAAAACAAGGATTGAAAATACAATCCAACCCACTATTTTACTTATTCTAATAAGGAGTTTCTTCAAGGTCTTTTATTTTTAATCAAAAATAGCAAAAACATACCGTATTTAGAGGTGTAAATAACTAATTTTTCACAAATATTCTTGTTTTGACCCACAATAACAGAGAAAAAAATAAAAGTTTAGCTAGCGTACTCACTACTATTACAGCATACTTATTTTTTGCTTCTTTAGCAATTAACGGAAACAGTACATTCAAAAAAGTAACTTTTTTTTTTGAACTGACCGTGATCTGCATATTCTCTATTTCTCGTTGACAAAGAAGCATGCCACCTCCTATAAAAATTAAAAAAAAGTTAAAAATAACAGTAGGTATCAATTGTTTTTTTAGTAGAAAAACAACTAGGATTCCCAGTACTGGTCAAGGATTAAAAGAATAATATTTTTCAAAAAATATCCATTCCTTTTTAAATAAAAAGAAACTAACTTTAAATTTTAACGAAATTAAGTTAAAAATAAAATTATTTTTAGTAATTTTACAGTAACAAAACAACACTTACAATTTTAATTCTATCAAAGCCCCTTACAAAATTGATTGTCGTTCTTAAAAAGTAGCCGAAATGAAGAAATTATTTTTCAATCAAGAAGGAATTGAGCAGAAACAACAAAACATGACTCAACTTCCCGCTCAACAATTGCAAGAGGAGCTCTTAATTATGCTGTATGATACAAAAAATTGGGTTATTAGTAACTTCATTTTATCAAAGCATCAATTAGAAAAATTAGAAAATGCACCAGAGGCATTTCTGAGAAATTTTAAACTTACAACGATGAATATCGTTTGTAATTAAGCTAATTGCAAATTATTAATTGATACTGAAAACAAAAAAAATCCAGCTCAATAGAGCTGGATTTTCTGCTTAAATTACATTTTATTTTTTGCTAAATAGGTTCTAAAATATCCACATTCCTTAATAACCTCTTGGTAGTATTTTGTATCGCTGTATTGGGTCGCCAATTCTTGGAATCCCTTCCATTTTTTAAACATGGGGTCATCCCATCCTGCCCCCCAATAGTAGTCTCTATTGTGGTACTGATTCGCATAAAACTCATTGCGTTCTATCTTGGCTTCTAAATAAGCAATTTTTGCTTTTTGTTCCTTTGTTGTAGCAGCTTTTTTCGCTATGCCGTAGTATTTTTTGGCCTGACTCATATTCAATAAATACTTGCGTTCCGCAGGTGAAATTGAGTTGCCATATTCATTGACTAAGGCATTGTAATAAAATACACGTGCGTTTCCGTAATACGTGGCATTGTAAAAAGCATTTCCTACTAATAGCGCATTGTTAAATCGATCGTCTCCGTTGGCAATTTTATCTTGCATTTCTTTCACTTTGACTAAGAAATCTAATTTTGTGTATTGAATGGACTGTTTTGCCGCGTGATCACAATCGTTGCAATCTTGAATCTTGCCGTTGAATGGATTTCCTAACAATACTGTGTTCTTATACGATTTTTCATAGGTATCTCCGCTGTACTTTGAAACAGTGCGTACAGGTTCTGCCTTTTTCATTTCGACAATCGCCTCGTCTATTATGTCTTGGTAGAACAAATTAATGGCCCTTCTCTCGTATATATCACTTAAATTATACTCGTATTTGTCGACCATCAATTGCTCCAAACTGGTTTTATTTTTGCTCAACAAGAATTTTTCCATTTTCACTGTATTGTCTACTTTACTGTAGAAGTCTAAGTTAGAAAATACAATCTCACTCATAACGCTATTGCCTTGTTCTTGGTAGATGGTAGCCAAGTATTGACGGATCCAATGAAGGGCATAATCATAGCGAAACGGATCTTCCCATGTAGCATTAGGTATGATGTCATTGTAGATCCACTGCATATCAGCCAAGATTACTTGTTCTGCTTGGGCGTCTATTTTTTTAATCTGTGACACTTGATTAATTAGACCAAATAGGCGAAGTTGATTGTTGATTAATTCATTGCCTTTTGCGTCTTTTTTCGCTTGAGCAAAAGCGAGATCTGCCTCTTGATACTGCCCTTGAAAAATAGCTAAATATCCACTAGCCATTTGCCATAGCGCAAGATTGTCAACATGACCTTCTTTTGTTGTTTGCTTCACCCATTCCAAGCCTGGTTGATCAATTTTGTTCTTTAGACTCTTGAAGTAATCTTTGCTCGATTGAAAAGTTTCTTCTCGATAAGCCAAGATAGCTGCTTCTTGTTCATTGACCCAACGCGTGAGTAAGAAATTGGCATGCGGACTTTTACTGTCTACAGCAACCACCTCTTTTAAGGCTTCTATCGCATGGCTATAATATCCTTGCATAGCCCATAAAGCTGCTTGTACCTCTTTTGTAGGTATTGTTTGAGCCAACGCTTTTACACGCGTTGTTTCCATTGGTTTGTAGTTGTATAAAGCCACTTGTCGCAAGGCGGGACTTCCGTTGAAAACTTCTGCATACAACGCATTAGAACGCTCGTAATCCCCGTCTTGGTAATAGGCTCCCGCTACATAACTCAACCCCCTGTAATACAGTGTATTCTTAGGCTGCTTGGCTGCTGTTTGCTCAAAAAAAGTGATAACACTCGCGCGATTAGTCGAATAAAACTTCGCTTTCATCACCTGAAACCACATCCTATTGGTGTAGAACGCATCTTTGCTCTTGAGGTTTTTATATACTTTTTCCACTTTATCCGCTTGACCTTCATGCATCAGATTCGCAACATAGGATTCGTAATCCCAATAGCTATAGCTGTCATTTGAATGCGCATCAATGGCTTTAGCGTGATATAGAAAAGTAACGAAATTCTTTACTTTATCATCTTTTAAGTCCCAACCTTTCGATTGCTTCTTATTCAAATTGGCATACAATTGATCAATCTCAGTGGCGTGTGAACTGGTTGACAAGACAAAGTCCTTAATTTGGTCTTGGTCTATTTTGCCCTGTAAATAGGTGGCCCACTCTTGGACAATATCCTCGTCAAACATCGTGGCATTATCCATATAACCGCCATTGTAAAAGCGATCATAAGGAGCAAAAAACAAGGGCTTGTAAGATTCATCGGCAAAAGCCTCTGGGGTAAAATTAGAAATGCTCGAATAGCTCCACCAGCCATCTGCACAGCCATAGGTGTATACGCCTGATCCTAAGATCAACGACATACTACCTACAACGCACCATTTCTTTAAAGATTTCTTGATCATAGTATTTGATGTTTTTTGAATTCAAATCGTATAGTATTATTTCAGTGGGGCACTTTCCACTGGCTCGATATAAGTCGGTAGTCATTTCTTTGAGCTGACTAGCAGTAGTGTTCTCCACTTTTAGGCGATCTCCTTTTTGAAAGACAAAACCAAACATACTCGCTTCTTGTTTAACTACAAACTCATGGTCTGTTAGTTGTTCTAGTGCTGACTGTTCTTTTAAATCAGCCACGCGCAAGCGACTCACTAATCGAACAACTTGATCGTTTCTACTGTGAACAACCCAAGAATAAATGGGCAAAGCATAAGCTAATGACAATGGATAATCCTTTAATCCGCTATTGTATTTTTGTGCGATATTGCGATCGTAAATGGAATTAAGAGAATCACTGGCAATGCGCCCCATATTGTAATACATCAACACGCCTCGATCAACAGGAGGCACACCTGTTTTGGCTGCATATTTTACTTGATGCAGACGTATTGTTGCGGAAATTTTCATTTCTGTTTCTTTGCGCAATTGCTCTATTAGGGCAAAAAAACGATCTTTACTAGTCAAAGACCAATCGCAATCAAGCTGGATTTCTTGACTGTCGATATTGTTGTGTTCATTAATTTGCTGCACAAAATCCACGAGTTGACTCGCCAATTTTTTAACGTCTAATTTGTCGTAGAGCACTACCTCATTCTTGAGGTATATAACGGGAACCACTTCTAGTTGTGGCACGGATTCTTTAAATACAATCGGTGTAATGGGAACGGCTGTTCCATTTTTTAATCCCACGTCAAAATAGCGTATATACAGTTTAGTCACGGCTAAATTTTGGAGGGTTTCCCGTTCGATTTGATCCAAAGCAAAACTAGTTTTCCAATAGTAAAAGGAAAGTTTAGAATCTGATTTAGGTGAAGAATTCACACAAGATACTACAAGCATAAGTAGCATCCCAACTAGTATTTTTTTCATAGCATTTAAAAGCATCTCATTCCCTTAAAATAGGATGATCTTTGCCATGCAAATGTACAGCTTAGCCTGTATTTTCAACAAATTTATCTTGATTTAATTTCAAGCTTATAGACGCGGTTGACTCCCACAGTGAATGTCATTCCCCCACCTATTTCTCACGATGAATCTTCCAATTTATTAGGGATAGCATCTTGTCTTTTATCGCCTCTGTACAGCAAAAGATCACAAAAAAAGAGAGAATCGTTTGTGATTCTCTCTTTCTATAGCTTTCTTTACTTACTAAATTCGTTCATTCGTCAAATCAAATCCCCAGTCTTTCCCTTTTAGGACAGCAGGCACTCCTCTTACCATCCAAACAGGTGCTTGCGCATCTTTTAGATAGTAGTCGAAGAATTGTTGTTGACGAATCTGAATGTCTTTTCTATTTTGACGTTTCATCAAATTGTGTTCATCTCCATTGTAGTTTAGCATCCATACGGGTTTTTCTAATCTACGCATAGCCATAAACATTTCGATTCCTTGATACCATGGCACAGCTCCATCATTGTCATTGTGCATGATTACTAAAGGAGTAGTTATTGCAGGCACTTGAAATAAAGGAGAGTTTTCAATGTATAGGTCATAGCCTTCCCACAGTGTTTTTCCAATTCTGCTTTGTGTTTTTTCGTACTGGAATTGACGGCTCATTCCTGTTGCCCAACGGATTCCACCGTAGGCTGAAGTCATATTAGCAACTGGTGCACCCGCCCAGGCTGCCGCATACCTATCCGTTACCGTAACCAAATGTGTCACTTGATAGCCGCCCCAGCTTTGGCCCTGAATTCCAATTTTATCTCCATTTACCCAGTAATTTTCTTTTAAGAAATCAACGCCCGAATTAATAAACTCCTCTGCCGCTTTTCCTGGAAATCCATCAGTATAGCTAATATCAGGTGTAAAGACTATATAGCCATTACTGACGAAATACGGAATATTCAAACGTGAAGGTGTCGGTGCAGGTGCTTCATATCGATGAAGATTGTCCGATAATTTTTCGTAAAAATACACAATCATAGGATATTTCTTTGTGGGATCGAAATCTTCAGGTTTAAACAAAACACCCGTAGCCTCATAGCCATTTGGCGTAGTCCAATGCACCAATTCATTTGTTCCCCAATTGTAGTTTTGTTGCTGCGGATTCAACTGGCTAAGGCGAGTCGTTTGATCTAACTTTTCCCCAACATATAAATCATTTGACTGGGTGAAATTTCCTTTTATTAAAGCGTAAACATTCGCGTCTTTTGCTTTACTTAAAGAAGCAAAACCACTGTAATTTTCAAGCAATATTTGCGCAGGATCTTGCTGTTTTGCTAAATTAATTTCAAAATACCCTCCCTCTTTTGTCACTTCATTAAAAGCGGTAGCTAAGGTATAGGATTTTTTATCGAAAGATTTCTTCTCTTTGTCCAGCTGGATCAAATCAAATTTAATCTTGTTTTTGCGTCCATAGCCATTAGTAATCATTCGCGCTGCTTTATTTCCTTTGAGGTAAAACTCCCAGATATCATAGCGATCCCCAATAAAAACGGATTCATCGTTATCGCTCCAGCCTTTGATTCCATATGCATCAGGCAAATCAGGCATATCGAATTCTTCTTCGGCAAAAGACACGGATAAGCCTGCATTTAATTGTTTCGTTTTACCCGTTTTCACCTCATAGTGATACCAATTAGCCTCTTGACTATTGTAGTACACAACTGCTGTCCCTTTGGGTGAAACAGACGCAGTTCCTGAAAGGTCTTTACAAATTTCTTTGCGTTTACCTGTTTGTACGTCTACGGTATAATATGAGGTATACCCAGCGATATTCCATTGTCTTTCCACACGTCTTCCGAAATCAGAGGTCTGAAAAACAAAAGAGGCATTTCCTTCATCTACCCAAGTGGTACGATTGGACGTTTCATCCGCTAGGGGTACAATTTGCGTTGTTTTAGTTAGATCAACAGTAGCGAGATACGATCGCTTGAGGTCTTTTTCTAGGTTAACCAATTGTTGGGGTTGTAAATAATCTTCTTTATAGTGCCAGATATCTACAATAGCGTGATCATCGGCTATTAGTGTTGTATCTTTAGGTACGGGATTCGGTGCAATTCCAAAGTACAATCTCTTTCCATTTTTACTAAATTGAGGGCTGTGATTTTCGACAATACCCCACTCTTTTGGCATTCCATTTCCTTGATTTGAAAGTAATACCTTTGCCTGATTGGGCAGGGTGCTATGGTAGATTGTATAGGACTTAACTAAGGCTTTTTCATCATCTTCTGTATAAGTAAAGACCATTTGTTTACCTGCTGTATCAAAACTAAACTGAGAAAACTTTCCTTCGCCTTGAAATAATTGCGTTGTTTTACCTGTTTTAATGTGCAACGCATAAACACCGTAGTTTTCCTTTTCCGTTGTTGTTGGACTTTCTACTGTTTGTACTTCAGCACTCACTTCGCCTTGTTTTTCGTCCTCTTTTTGATCGTCTTCTTTTTTCTTCGGTGTAGGATTCGCTGTTACATAGACCAAATAATGTCCCATGTCATCGAAATAGTAAGCCGATACATTGGCGATGTGCTCTTCAACTGCTGTTTCTAAGTTGCGAACAACAAGTAGAAGCGGTTGATTTTTGTCGTCTTTTTTGGTTGATTTCGCTTTTTTGGTCTGTGTTGTATCTTTTTCCTTTTCTAGTAGATACGCCAATGTTGTTCCAGCTTTTTCAGGCACTTTGAACGATTTTACACCAGGGAGTTTAACTAAGGATTGTGTATTGAGATTGAAAATTCCTAGGGAATCTTTAGCGAGTTCATCTTCTTTCTTTTTTTTGTTTTTTACTGCTTTTATATCCTGATAAAAAGGTTTAATCGCAAAAATCATATACTTAGAATCTGCGGTAAACACCGCATGTTCACCTCGATAAAATTGTGTGTTTACTTTTGTTTTAAGCTGGTCAATAACAAGCTTCTTATCTCCTTCTTGTGGGGCGATTTGATAAAAAATAGCCGTTCCATCATTGGATAATTGCTTCTGCGTAATACTTTCCCAACCATCATATACGCTGTGGTCAAGGGGTTTCTTTTGTCCATATCCAAAAGCAGTTGCAAGAAGCATAAAAGCAATGGAAAAGAATCGATTCATTCGGATCATTTTGTAGATGACTTGGAGTTAATTAATATTTTGAGAAAAGTTACAAGATATTTCTTTATGAATTATATAACAAACCTATTAACACCATCGTTTGAAGGCAGTTGTTTCGATTTGAACGATGTGCAATAATTTAACGTTTTTACAGCTATAGCGCAACACTGACAGAAAAATTTGCCATAAAAAAAGGATAACCCCTTTGTGGTTATCCTCTATAATGGCTATTCTTTTTTTAGATTTATTCCTGTAATTCTCTAATGAAAGTTTCTACATCGGTATCGAATGTAGGTTCTTGTATCAAGGCTAAGGCTAGGGCAGTCATTTTCTTAAAGTGTACTTTGGTATAACTGCGTCCAAAGCTCAGCTTACAGAAATCGCCAACGATACCAAAAACACCGTTAATTTCGGCTTCGGTTACTTTTTTTTTATCTGCATATCGTCCTCTTAGTACAGCTGCACCAACAAAAGCACCAATTTTCACCACCAAATCTGTATTTAAGACTCCTTTTTTATCTGCTAAATACAATAATTCATCCAGGTTGTGATGAATCAATGTCTTTATATCCATAATCTTTATTCTTAGTTAAAACACAAAGTTATAAAACAATTGACGAAATTCCTTGAAATAAAAAAAGCTTCTAGTAAAAATAGAAGCTTTATATAATTTTAGTTGATCTTACATCTTTTTAAAGTAAAGGTAGACCTTCTCACCATTTAATCTTTTGTAATTTGACAAATGATCCTCAATACGCAGGTAACCTGCTTGGAAACCGATTTCTAAAGTACCTGGATAATGTGTTTTTCTTTTTCTTGTTTTAATTATCTCAACTTCAATATTTCCATCTTTATCTACTATGTCTCTTGTTGTAACTTCGATATAATCATCTGTTACATCTGCTTTTAGTTGACCTGAGGATTTTAATTCCATATTTCTAACGATTCTTGGAAACTCGAAAATACTCATACAAGTTTCGCTATTGCCGCTTACATTTCTACCATAATTATTGTATGATAGGGAATCTAAAACTGCTCCTGTACGGTGTGCCACTAAATAATCTTTAGTCTTACACTCATTTGTTTCATGAACTAGCCCTACCTTTCTATCGCCAATCTTATTTCCAACATAGGCATACTTTCCTCCTACTAATTCATCCAAACTTGCCAATTCGGTATATGGTTGAGAAAAAATAGGATCTACAGAACTAGAAGAGCTATCATCGCTAGAACAAGCAACTAGAACAATTGCGCCAGATAACAGAGCCAATACTTTTTTCATTTTGTTTATATTTATATAAATTAGGAAAACAAATATATTGTTTTTTATAGCACAACAACTAAAAAGGAGTCTAAATATTCATTTAGACTCCTTTTTTAACATATATCTATTAAAAATACTTATACGTGTAATGCGCGATTCTCTGTAGCGGCCAAAGCAGCTTCTTTGATTGCTTCAGCAAACGTAGGGTGTGCGTGAGACATTCTTGAGATATCTTCTGCAGACGCTCTAAATTCCATTGCTGTAACCGCTTCTGCAATTAAGTCTGCAGCACGAGCTCCCACCATGTGGATTCCCAATACTTCATCTGTATTTTGGTCTGCGATGATTTTCACTAACCCGTCTAAGTCCCCGCTAGCACGAGAACGTCCTAAAGCTCTGAATGGGAAGCTACCTACTTTGTACGCTACTCCCTCTGCTTTCAATTGTTCTTCTGTTTTTCCGACAGCAGCAACTTCTGGCCAAGTATATACAACACCTGGAATCAAGTTATAGTTGATATGCGGTCTTTGTCCAGCTAAATATTCAGCTACTAGAACACCTTCTTCTTCTGCTTTGTGTGCCAACATCGCACCGCGAACTACGTCACCAATAGCATAAATATTAGAAGCTGTTGTTTGTAAGTGATCATTTACTTCGATTTGTCCTCTTTCTGTCACCTTCACACCTGCTTTATCCGCTTGTAACCCGTCTGTATATGGACGACGACCTACAGCTACTAAAGTGTAATCTCCTTCTAATGTAACGATTTCACCTTTTTTATCTTCGGCAGAAACTTTTACTACATCTCCTTCGCGTACAACACCTTGTACTTTGTGAGACGTATAGAATTTCATTCCTTGTTTCTTTAGTACTTTCGTCAATTCTTTTGAAACAGCTCCATCCATTGTAGGAAGGATACGATCAGCGAACTCAACAACAGAAACTTGTGCTCCTAATCTCATGTAAACTTGACCTAATTCCAATCCAATTACACCACCACCAATGATGATTAAGTGTTTAGGTACTTCAGGAAGTTTTAATGCTTCAGTTGAGGTAATGATACGTTCTTTATCCAATTGGATAAATGGCAAAGTTGACGGTTTAGATCCCGTAGCAATAATGGTGTGTTTTGCTTCAAACTGCTCAACAGAACCATCATTTTTTGTTACATTAATTGTAGTTGCATTTTCAAATGATCCCACGCCTTCAAATACGGTAATTTTATTCTTATCCATTAAGAATTTTACCCCTGAACAAGTTTGATCTACAACTGCTTGCTTGCGTTCAATCATCTTAGCTAAATCCACTTTTACATCACCAGGGATTTCAATACCGTGCTCTGCAAAGTGTTTCACCTCCTCCACCATGTGAGACGATGCCAATAATGCTTTCGATGGAATACAACCTACGTTTAAGCAAGTTCCTCCCAATGTTGCATATTTTTCTACGATTGCAGTTTTAAAACCTAATTGGGCGCAACGGATTGCAGCTACATATCCACCAGGCCCTGAACCAATTACAACTACGTCAAATGAATTCATATTTTTTTTAACTTTTTGATGTTTATAAACGATGTACAAATGTACGCTTTTCTAAAGTAACTCTTTACACGATTTCGTGTTGTTTTTGTGCCAAAAAGGCGAATTTTATGTTAGCAAATAACTTGTAAGCTCTTTTGGATGACTTCGATAGTAAAAAGATGGGTATCATATTCGTAATACTCCCCATCAATTTGAACGCCATTTTTAGGGCTATTCAAAATTTCCACCTCTATTTTGGAAGTTTGTACATAATCAGTACGTCTAAATTTTTCTGTTTTTTTCAGCAGAACATATAAGCCAAAGGTCAATTGTTTTAAAATACCTATTTTAGGTACCATTAAATAGTCCAATAAACCGTCCGTCAAACTTGCTTTTGGCGTTAGACTCATGCTATATCCCATTTCATTTGAATTGGAAATAAATAGCAGCAACGGATTGACGTTTTTGGTATGTCCGTTATAGGTAACGCGCATTTGCTTGGCTTTGTATTGTTGAGCCGAATTCAATGCAGCGCGAATATAGGATCCCAATTTTCGCTTGCCTGATTTTTCGTACTGTTCAATAATTGTCGCGTCAATTCCGAATCCCATATTGCTAAAGAAATACGCCCCATTTAAGGACCCAACATCCATAGCGATCACCTTTTGTTTTCGGATTAACTCCAAGGCTTTGTCTATCTCCTTCGGAATAGACAAATTAGAGGCTAATCCATTTCCCGATCCGACTGGTACGATACCAAACCGCACGGACTTTCCAACTAATTCGGTTGCAACTTCGTGAATAGTTCCATCTCCCCCACAAGCAACAATAATGGAGGCTCCTTGGTCTAACGCGAGCTTAGTCAATTCAATTGCATGTCTTTTTCGCTGGGTTAAATGCACGGTAACTTCGTATTGTGTTGCAGGAAAAAAAGTTTTTATATAAGACTCCGTCAGGTCGTGTTTTCCTTTACCTGAAATGGGGTTTACGATGAAGTGAATGTGCGTCATATACGGGCAATAAGGGGTTAAAGAATCAAATCCAGTGGTCTTTTACTGTAACAAAAAAGCCAACTAACGTTGACTTTTTATACCGTTGGTCCTTCCCAAGCTGTGATTCCTCCTACTAAATTGAAGGTATTTTCAAATCCAAGTTGGTTCATTAGCATACACGCTTGGTGACTTCTTCCTCCTGCTTTGCAATATACGTAGTAGTTTTTTGACTTGTCCAGTTGTTCAACTGCATCTAAAAAACCTTGTCCTAAATAGATATCAATATTAATTGCATGAGGTATTGCTGCTTCCTCCACTTCTTCATCGGTGCGAACATCTAAGATAACAGCATTTTCATCTTGCTGATATTGTTCCCACCATTGTTCTTGTGTTAAATCCATTTTTTTTAATTCTAAGAATAGCTTCAAAGATAAAGTTATTTTGTGTTTTATCTAGTATTTGGGGTTAAAAAAAGACTATTAGTAGGATTTATTGTTTTACTTTGTTTACTCAAACGCAAAAGTAATTTATGTCATCACACCACATCGTTCGCGATGATCAAGAACCCGCTTTAATAATTGCTAATGGCGCGGCTTGTAGTCAAGAGTTAATGGACCAATTACTAGAATGGTCTCCTTATATTGTCGTACTAGACGAAGCAATAAAACGCGTCCTGGCCTTAAACATCAAAGTAGATGTCCTTATTGGAGATTTTGACAGGAATTTTGATCCTGCACCCTATTTAGCCATGCAGTACCCTTTAGAGGTTATTCACGATCCCAATCAAGAAAATACCGACTTGGAAAAAGCGCTTAATTTTTTACTTAAAAGAGGAATTAAAGCCGCTAATGTTATTTGGGCAACAGGTAAACGCGCCGATCATACCTTTACGAATATTACTACTTTAGTAAAATACCGGGATACAATGAAAATTGTCATCCTCGATGATTATTCTAAAATTTTTAGATTACCAGCTACCTATAAGAAATGGTATACAAAAGACACTATTCTCTCGCTGATTCCCGTTGGCACAGCTAGGGGAATTACGACAACCAATCTAAATTACCCCTTGCAAAAGGAAGATTTAGTACTGGGTGTACGAACAGGTTCCAGCAATAGTGTTGCTACAGATGGTTTGGTTACCATCACTTATGAATCAGGAGATTTATTGTTGATGGAATGTACAGATTGAACGGTCGACTAAGAGAAAACCGCAAAGAAATAACCATAAAAAAAGGACTGATTTCGCAATCAGTCCTTTTTATTATTCTATAATTTACTTCTTATTTTCCTAAGAAAATTTGGAAACCAAATGCAATACCTAATCCATTTTGAGCGGTAGCGTTTGCTTGATTTGATTTACTGTAGTTATATCCTACGATTGCTTCTAAAGCCACGTTACGGCTTACAAAGTGAGAATATCCTGCATTGATAGCGAAGGCGAAAGAAGTATCACTTGTAGCTCCATCTGTACCAGAAACTCCAATTGCACCTTGTCCGAAGAAGCGTCCTGTTTCACTAGCTCCTTCTGGGAAGTAATAGCGAACAAAAGGCATTACTTTGTAGTTCCAATCGTTTTCAGTTCCCTTATGTGTAGTTAATCCAGTGCCTAACTCAAGTCCTACTGCAATACCATCAGAGATGAAGTATCCAGCTCTTGGTGAAATATTGATATTAAAACTCTCGTCTTCAAAGCTATACCCTGTAGAACCTAAAGCTCCCCCTACAATCCAGTTTCCTTTCTTGATCGGAGTAGTACCCACTTTCTCAGATAACTTTGGTGTTTCTACTAATTTACCTTTTTGTGCGTGTGCTACGGTCATACCTGCTAACAATAACGCTGTAATCAATGTAATCTTTTTCATCGTTTTTTGCTTTTTAATTATACCTATTTTTTTAACTTCCTGGTTTACTGGCTCGATAAAAAATTTCGTTTCAATTCTAACAAGCTCTTATTCGTATTAACCAGACCGTTAATTAAATATCTTCTAACTTCTTCTTGATCGGGATGGGTAATATATTTATACCAATCATCTGCAAGAAGAACTTTTTTAATTTCAACAATGCGCTTTGCTGTATCATTTGCATTTCTACGACAGGCATCGCTGTCCTTAAGACTAGCATAATGTTTAAAGGTCACTTCTTTTAATAAAAAATTAACACTTATAACATAGTTGTTTTCTTTTTCATCATTGGGAAAAAAGCTAGACCAGGAAGCGTAACCGACACAGAATCCTTGGTTTGCTTTTCGATCTGAAATTAATTTCCATCTACAATTAGCTACCCTTCCCCAATGGTTTGCATAGCGAAAAATTCCTTCCTCGCTAAAAAAATAACAGCTGCCTTTTTCGCTTTTGTAATTGGGCGTTTTTTGAGCAATTGCGGTTAAGGGCACTTCGGTCCATTCGCAATAGGTGTGCTTAAAAAAATTCCCTGCGTTGTATTTTTTCATTTAGACGTTTAATTCATCTGGGGTTTGTACCACAACAATCCCCTGTTGTATCATTTCGGCTTTGGCTTGTTCTAGCCCCACAGGAGAGATTGGCTTGGTTGCAAAATCTAAAAAATACGTTTTAAACCCCGCCTTTTGTGCATCTCTTGCTGTGTAAAACACGCAAAACTCAGCCGCTAATCCACAGACGTAAACCTCGGTAACTTGTTGTTCATTCAAGTAACCCAAAAGGCCTGTAGAATCAACTTTATTGTTGTCGTAGAACCCACTATAGGAGTCTATTTGCTTGTTCATACCCTTTCTGAAAATGGCAGCTACTTTAGCACTATTCCAAGCGTTGCTAAAAGCAGCACCTGTTGTTCCCTGCACACAGTGATCTGGCCATAATACTTGAGGTTGTCCTTGTAGTTCAATCTCATCATATGGATTTTTCCCTTGATGCTGAGAGGCAAAACTCTGGTGGTCCAAGGGATGCCAATCTTGGGTTGCAACGATCAAATCAAAGCGATCTTGAATGGCATTGATTTTTGGAATAATTAAATCCCCCTCTTGGACAGCCAACGCTCCATCTGGCAAAAAATCATATTGCAAATCAACAACTAATAAAGCCGTCATAAGTTACTCATTTTATTTGAAATAATAAAGAATAAAGGAATAATATAAGATTATTCGTTTATTTTTCGAATTCTTTTAATGTTTGAGTGATGATAGAAACACATTCTAACAATTGCTCTTCCGTCATAACTAAAGGCGGTGCGAATCGGATAATATTACCGTGAGTTGGTTTAGCCAATAATCCATTATCTCTCAACTTCAAACAAATATTCCAAGCGGTATCACTTTCTTCCGTATCGTTAATAAGAATAGCGTTTAACAATCCTTTTCCGCGAACGAGTGAACAGATATTGCTTGTTTGAATGTACTTGTCCAATTCAGCTCTAAACAAATGTCCTAAGCGTTCTGCATTCGCTGCTAATTGTTCGTCTAAGACAACATCAAGGGCTGCAATAGCGATTGCTGCTGCCATGGGATTTCCTCCAAAAGTAGATCCGTGTTGACCTGGTTTGATTACGTTCATAATTTCATCATCTGCAAGGACAGCGGAAATTGGGTAAGCTCCCCCAGACAAAGCTTTTCCTAATACCAGGATATCTGCTTTTACATTTTCGTGTTGAATAGCCAACATTTTTCCAGTACGCGCGATACCTGTTTGAACCTCATCTGCAATAAACAATACATTGTGTTGTTCACAAAGTAATTTTGCTTCGGCAAGGTAGCCCGCTTTAGGCACGTATACTCCAGCTTCTCCTTGGATTGGTTCTACTAAGAATCCAGCGATATTTGCGCTATCTTGTTCTAATATTGCGCGCAAGGCATCGATATTATCATAAGCTACGCGTATAAAACCTTCAGTATAAGGTCCGTAGTTATTTCTTGCCTCTTCGTCATTTGAAAAAGAGATAATCGTAGTTGTTCGTCCATGGAAGTTATTTTCACAAACGATTATTTTAGCTTGATTTTCAGCGATTCCCTTTTTCTCATAGGCCCATTTACGACAAACTTTCAAAGCTGTTTCTACAGCTTCAGCCCCTGAATTCATTGGCAATACTTTGTCGTACCCCATCAATTCAGTAATTTTTTTCTCGTAAACGCCCAATTGATCGTTGTAAAAAGCACGAGAAGTCAACATCAATGTATTGGCTTGTTTTGTCATTGCTTCAACAATTTTCGGGTGACAATGTCCCTGATTCACTGCTGAATATGCAGATAAAAAGTCATAATATTTTTTACCTTCAACGTCCCAAACATAAACACCTTCTC
Organism: Myroides sp. DF42-4-2; assembly: GCF_030326445.1. Taxonomy (NCBI): domain Bacteria; kingdom Pseudomonadati; phylum Bacteroidota; class Flavobacteriia; order Flavobacteriales; family Flavobacteriaceae; genus Myroides; species Myroides sp. DF42-4-2. The sequence continues at coordinate 127,871 of NZ_JACAKI010000002.1, read as the reverse complement.
CTTTTGTAAGTACAACAGGTAAGGGATGGTAATTGTGTGCTCCGTGTTTATCTTCTAATGCAATCGCTTGTTCTGAAGTTATTTTTTCTGACATCATACTATCTGTTTTAATTTACCTGCAATTTACTGCTTTTTATGTAAATAATTCGAAAATACCTTTGTTCTCCTCTACTCTATTCCCTCCATTTGCACAAAAACCGGAGGCTATTCGTTTTCGGTATTTTCTATCTATACCGATAAAACCAATTTTCCTTCTAGACTATCTCCTTATTTTTTACACTAAAACGATACAATTTTTGTTTTTTATATCAAAATCACAATTCTTCGTTGAAACAAAAAGGGGAATAAAATTACTTTTACTCCCCTTTTATATTTTTGTTTTTATTTACTTTTTTGCTCTTGTTCTTTGCTTTTTAACTGCTGCTCAATTTCAACCCATTTGGTTGGATCTTCTTTTACCTCGATATAGTAGTCATATAGCATTCGCGTTAGTTTAACTTCTACGCGTTGTCCCATAACTTCGTTAAGCGTAAAATAGCCGTAAAACTCGCCTCCTTTTTTAATAATAGGTGGTTTTTCGGCATGCTGGTTCCAAGGAGAAAAATTGCTTTTTTCATCTCCATAAACGCCATATTTATTCCAAATAGACTTTTTATTGTACTCATTTCCGTAGATACCATATGAATTCCACACGGAATTTTTATTTTCAGAAGGACAATTAAGACATCCTAAATACTCTTGGGCTTTATTATTGCTGTAAATCTCCAAAATTTGCGCTTTCAAATTAAAGGAAATCAAACACAGCAAGGCTACGATTAGACCTGTATTCTTTTTCATTGTTTTTTTCATTGTTTTGCCTGTGCAAATTACAACTATTTTTAAACATTAACAGCATCGCTTTTTTTCTTATTTGTTAATTTTATGAAGACAACACCCTCCTTATATAGCTGAACACTAGCGTTTACAAAGCTTTAAATTATATTTAGTATTGGAGATAAAAACTTAATGTTATAATTTATACTAAATTAAAAAACACTAAATTTATTCTTTTAACACATCCTACAACAAACACATTAGTTCTTTACAAAAAAAACAGAGCTCCCCCTTCAAAAGAATAACACATTACCTCATGGAAAATATACAAACTCAGCGCTTGCTTTTGACAAAGATTGACTATTGTGATACTGATTTTTACCTTGAACTTGTCAACACACCCACTTGGTTGACCTATATAGGGAATCGAAACATATACAGCACATTAGATGCTCAGAATTACATTCAGGCTATCCTAGATAACCCTCAGACAAGCTACTGGACGGTACACCTAAAAATGGACCAAAAGCCAATAGGCACTATTTCTTTGATCAAACGAGAGTATTTGAAAGCACATGATCTTGGCTTTGCCTTTTTACCGCATTATATGAACAAAGGGTATGCCTATGAAGCGGCTCATGCGGTGGTTGAACAACTAAAAAAAGAGGGAACCCATGTGCTGCTGTATGCCGCAACTTTACCTGAAAATAAAAGTTCAATCAAATTGTTGATGCGCTTGGGCTTTTCCTTTGTTGAAGTCATCAAGCCCGCTGGGGAACTATTGAATGTATACCAATTAAATCTATGGGAGGAATAGCGCCAAATCCTCCTTATCTTCGCCTTTTAAACGCCTAAACGTCTTTCTATCATGAACTGTATACTATGTCAAAGTCCGCTGACGCATCAAATTGATTCCCATTACTATCAATGCAGTAGGTGTTATGCCTACGTCAAAGATGTTGCATACTACTTTTCTGAAGCTCAGGAAAAACAGCATTACGAATTTCACAACAACGACGTCAATGACTTGGGGTATCAAAAATTCACTTCTCCTATTACCAATGAGATTCTCCACCGGTTTTCAACAGACACCTTGGGATTGGATTTTGGCTGTGGTAAAGGTCCAGTGATCACGAAGCAATTAGTGGATCGCGGCTATCATGTAAATTTATACGACCCTTATTTTTACCCTGATCAGTCGTATGCGCATGCTGTATATGACTATATTTTTAGCTGTGAAGTATTTGAACATTTTTATCAACCTGCAAAGGAAATTGCCCACCTCAAATCACTGTTGAAACCCGGTGGCTTACTCCTTATTATGACGCACCTTTATCAGGAACAAGTGCCCTTTAACTCCTGGTATTACCGAAAAGATGAAACCCATGTTTTTATTTATACCCCTCAGACAATTGCCTATATCGCTCAGCAATTTGACTTTGAAATACTTAAACTTTCAGAGCGCTTCATTGTTTTAGCATCGAGAAACCGGAACTAAACAGTTGTATCCTCATTTTACTGCACAAGTAAAAGGAGTAACTCAATAGAACTACTCCTCTTACAAATGCTGCTTGGGTACAAACAGCGAGAACAATAAAAAAAACTATGAAATCTAGGTAAAAAAATCGCACTGCGACTATTTTTACTTTTGCTACTAAAAATTGGTGATCTTCTGTTGATAGCTAGTTATGTTTATTCAAACTAAGCTGTTTTTGTTTGATTTTTTAAAGTCTTCATTTATTAATTATCAAGTATCATACCAAAAAATCTCAATAGTAGATTTTCTCTTATATTTTTACAAAAAAAGTAAAACCTTTACAATCAATAAATTAAACAATTAAAAAGGATTAACCGTTTCCGGCTAATCCTTTTCTTACAATCACGTTAGGTTTTATATAAAATACTTACAGGTTTAAAATAATAAATTCACTACGTCTATTTGCTTGGTGTTCTTCATTCGTACATTTCACTCCATTGCTACACTTGTTAATCAATTGACTTTCGCCATACCCTTTACCTGATAAACGGCTAGCTTCTACTCCTTGACTAATTATCCATTGCATGGTTGCTTTTGCACGACGTTCTGATAGTTGCATATTGTAGTTATCATTTCCACGACTATCGGTATGTGAACGAACATCAACTATCATACTTGGGTTTTCGAGCATGGTTTTCACCACTTTCATCAGCTCAATTTGAGCATCAGGACGAATCACAGCCGAATCAAAATCAAAATGGATAGGTGCTAACTTCAATTTCTTGAATGCATCATCTCCTTTTTCCATCGATTCTAGTTCAATATTTAGGCGTGTTTGTGCTTTTCGATCGGTATCTACTGTAAACTCCTGCGTCCAATACTTCTTTTTCCCTACCTGAATGCGATAGTGGTGACCACAGCTTAATTTCTCAGCGCTGTAATAGCCTAGTTCGTCCGTGTACACTTTTTCTACTATATTATTTCGCTGATCATACACCACAACTTCCACCCCTTCGAGTCCTATTTTGTTATTGCGATCAGTTACTACACCATCAATAATTTGAAAACATGGTTTTTCTATAAACAAGTAGATATCATCACTACCTAAGCCTGTATTTTTGTTTGAGGTCACAAAGCCTTTTTTAGTTGAAGCATCAATATATAGACCAAAGTCGTCAAAGCTACTGTTGATGTCAGGGCCTAGGTTAGCAGGAACTCCTAATTGTCCATCGCGATTGATTTTCACTTTAAACAAGTCCAATCCTCCAAATCCAGGATGACCATCACTTGAGAAGTACAAGGTATAGTCAGAAGAGATGAATGGAAAGGTTTCTCGTCCTGCGGTATTCACTTGATCGCCCAAGTGTTCAACCAAGCCAAAACGCCCAGATTCAAAGAGGCTAATGCGAAATAAATCCGACTGTCCTATACTACCTTGGCGATCAGACACAAAATACATCCACTTTTCATCGGGGGTTAAGGCTGGATGTGCGGTATTGTATCCGTCTAAATTAAAAGGCAATTCTTCCACTGCTCCCCATGTGCCATCCCCTTGTTTTTTTGCTTTGTAAATCTTCAATAAAGAAGATTCGTCTTCATTGTATTGGGCGCGTTTGCTTCCCTTAGTTGAGCCATTGTTGCTCGTAAAATACATCGTATTGCCATCTTTAGTAAAAATAGCTGATCCCATGTTTAGCTCTCTTGAAGCAATTTCTTTGGCAAACAATACCGGTGGTTCAAAACTACCCTCATCGGTAATGGTTGTTGCATATAATTTGGTGTATTGCTCATTGGTCCAATTGTGTATTTTGTTTTTCATTTCATCACTCTCTCGTGAAGAAGTGAAAATCAATTGATTACCCAGAAGCGTTCCTCCATAATCAGAATACTTACTATTCGTTGATAAGTTGAGCATTGTAAAACGAGAACAATCGAGGGTTTGATGGACTAATTCCCCTTGTGAAATCAGTCGCTGGGCTCGAGAGTCATTAGCGTCTAGAGCAGCGAACTCTTTCAATACGGCATCTGCTTTTGCGGGTTGGTTGACTGCTTTGAGCGTTTGTGCATAGCGGTAGTAGTACTCTTTATTTAAAGCACTAAGGTCTTTGTCTTCATAAACCCCTTGAAACAATTGATCGTACCATGTATAGGCATCCACAAATTTTCCGTTGTAGTAATAGGAGTCGCCCAATTTACACAAAATAGATGCCGTTATATGTCCTTGTTCCACCATTGTTTCATAATAACTAATAGCTTCTACATAGGCGTACGTATCGAAGTTTCGATCTGCTTTTTTTTCTTTTCTTGTTTGTCCAAAGCTAATCAGGCTGGAGAACAAGAAACAAAGTACTATCCCTTTGGTTATGTTTTTTACCATCATTGCTTGTATTTAGAAAAATCGAGGAGCGACTTTTCTTCTGTTGTTACTAAATAATTCGAATTTCATAAAGATCTCATGGGATCCAGAGTGATACTTTCCTAACTTACTAGTATCCGCATCATACGTATATCCAACAAACAGTCCATCAGTGATTTGGAATCCTGCTAATCCGCTAACGGAAGCATCCCATCGGTAAGCGGCTCCTACTGTAAATTTGTTGTACAACAAAAAGTTTGCTGTAAGGTCTACTTGTAAAGGAGAGCCTGTGATCACCTTAACTAAAGCGGCAGGTTTGAATTGAATATCGGGATTGATATCAAAGACATAGCCTCCCATCAAGTAAAAATGCGTTTTTTCTTTCATCACTTTATAGTCGTTCTCGTTGTATACATTACTCGACAAAATCATAGGAGCGGATAAACCGACATAGGCTTTATCTGAATATAGATAAACTCCAGCGCCAATGTTTCCTGAAAATTTATTTTTGATGTTGTCTTGCGTAATAGGATCAGTACCATCGTAAATTTGGAGCTTGTCATAGTCCACATCTAGAAGCGTTCCTCCTCCTTTTAATCCGAAGGCCAACTTATAGTGATAGTTCAGATTCACGGTATAGGCTAAATCGATAGATAGACTATTTTCATCCATTACCCCGAGGTGATCGTTTTTAAAGTGAACACCTAACCCCAAACCATTGTCAGTTAGTGGTGTGGTTACGGATAGATGAGCCGTTTTTGGGGCTCCTTCTAATCCAACCCACTGGGTGCGGTAGAGTCCAAAAATTTGTAAGTTACTCACACTCCCTGCATAAGCAGGGTTGATTACCGCCGGATTATACATGTATTGTGTATATTGGGGGTCTTGTTGTGCTGAGACTTCTTGTATACCAAATACGCTCAAACAAGCGAATATAAAGGTTTGTATTATGTTATTTCTTTTCATCTCCTGCGGTTTTAGTTATTCTCCAAGTGAAGGTTGGCCGCTTTTTTGATCATGCGACTTCCGTTATCATCTGTGTATTCGTACGTAATGACGTAATAGTACGTACCACTTGGAAGCTTACTTCCCTTATCAATGGTTGCTTTTCCTTCAGAATAGCCACGGAAAACATTACTGCTTCCATCGCCATTGGGGTCATACCCACGGGTTTCATACACCCGTGATCCCCAACGATTGAAAATTTCAACCTTATTGTTGGGATAGTTCTTAATATTATCGATAATAAAGTAATCGTTCTTGCCATCACCATCGGGTGTTACTAAGTTGTAGATCACGATATCTCCGTCTAAAACCCAATCCTCTTTCACGGTAGCAAGGGTAAAAAACCCATAGCCTTTTACAGTTGCTATAGTGGTTACTTCTTTGGTTGACATATCCACAACCCCTCCTTCGTCAACCCAAAGTTGTGCTTTATCATCCCAACGGACAATGTGCAAGTTTGCTTCGGGTGTTTTCAATACTTCGGGCGAGGTGGTTGTCTCATTCCAACTCAGGGTTAAGAGCACATCACTAGTATTATTTTCTCCTTTATCGATCAGCCAATATTCTTTGGTATTTAGGGTATTAATTACCCCTACTTTATTGGGACGAGACTCAAAAAAGGCAGGATCGTCATAGGTATATGCACCAGTAAAAGCATCTTTGCTTCCTTTAGGTGCAGAAATACGCGCATAGCGGTATTTTCCTTGATCGCCACTAGGATAAGTAAACGACTCATTTCCAATCTTTTCAATCACTCCATCCACATGGGCTTCATCGCGTACATTCAAGGTCGTTGAGCCATTTTGAAATGTGATCATTCCATGAGAAACTCCAGTAACCGCATTCTTTTCGGGATCTACTTTGATAATACCAGATTGAAAATCGGCTGTTCCGTATATATCGATATTCTGCTTCAAATCAAAAGCCACCTGTTGAATGGGATTGTCAAACTGTACATTGTAAAAAGAGGCAATTCCGTCTCCAAGTAATTGCTTGATTCCGTTAGGACGGCCATCAACGGTAAATATAGTTGTGGAGGTTTTGTGATTTTCTGTAATACCATATAATCCATCATTTAAAAAATGTTGAAAGTAAATTACAGTTCCATCATTGGTTACATCTCCAGATTCTTGATTTTCAAAGGTACCTTCAAAGGAGACCAAATCTCCTGATGATACAGACAAGACCCCTTCGTTGCTGGTCAACGAAGGTTCCTGACTGTAAGTTGTTATACTAATACAACAGAAGGCTACTGCAGTAAATATTATTTTCTTATTCATGCTTTCTTTTTTTTGGGGTTCTACAATCGTTTTGACAATTAGTGGTGATCGTAATAGTGGTCATCCGTATTGCGCTGCACATAATCAATTGCCCAAGCCAAGAAGTTCATGGTAAAGTGGCTGTTGTACGTTGCTGCACTACTATTTCCTTTTGACCCAGACCCTGTTGCAAAAGTAGCATTTGAAGAACTTCCACTTGCTCCAAAGACTGTGTGTTTAAAGAATCCACTATCTCCAACATAGACAAAGGCATGTTGGTTGTGTCGGACAACCCAACATTTAGTTGGATCGGCATCATAGCGAATATAAGAGGATGGTAGATTATTAATTATTCTACCCGAAACATCTTCTCCAAGCATTCTTCCTCTAACATCAAAAAATGGTCCTACAAGTAAAGGATCGTTTGTATTAACTAACGTATGGAATGTACTTTGCAAAGAAATGCTTGCATTTCCACCTCCTGCTAATTGGTTAATAAAATTAGCGGCATGACCTCCATCCGACTCGTTTACAATCATCGCAGCACCTCTTTTGTTTACTAAGAATTCATATAATGCATTATTCTTGTCTCGATCAAAACCAAAATTTAAAGACCCCATAACAATATCGACCTTATTATTTCTCAAAGCCGCAATAAAATTATTTGCAGTGCTATGGTTTCCTGAAACTACAGTTACACTCTCCACTTTAACGATTCCATGTGGTCCAAAATAAGCTGGATTTTTAAATAAGCCTGCTTTCGTACCATCATCTACTCTAAAACCAGCACTACTTCCTGAAGCTAAAATCACCATTGGTCTATACAGTACAGGTACTACAACAGTTCCTCGTTGTTCTGCGTTTCCAACGCTATTTCCAAGAAGTTCCATCGTATAATGTTCCGCAATTTGAGGGGTACCTGCCGCAGTTAATACCATAGTTACTTCACGGCCAACCTCGGCATCCGTTAGTGTTCTAATTCCTTTATACGTAATACCATTAACAGGGTTTGTTGTTTCAATCACAGCCTCACCAGGGAAGATAACCTTAACTGGTAATTCAATTTGATTGGGTCCTGTCAAGAATGTTGGTTTATAAGGGCGTAGTTTTCCGATTACTCTTGCTCTGCTCCAATCTACTTCATACTGTACCGGGGCACCCGACACTGGAATATCGTAGTTACAACCATCCAATTCTGTTAATTCAGGTGGATAAGAAGCATCATAATCATGGGCTCCTTTAGAGATCAACTTCATTTTTACGGTTATATTTCGATTGCTAACCGTTGGCTTACCTGTACCACCTTTAGGTGTTAGCACAACATTCTGTACATCATCGCGTAAATTATTAAATACAAAGTCAATTAACCCTGAAGTAAATTCTATTTTTTCGGTTTGATTTCCATAGCCTATACCATCAATTTCAACTGTTCCTGTTAGTTCACCACGACCAGTAGCGTTAACTTTTAGTGGAACGTGTATTTTATGGTCTGCCGTTAGATTCACGTTGTATTCAAATACCCCTTCATGGCTGATTGGATACTGAGCATTTGCACAATAAAACGCTACAGTCAGCGGTTCAATTGGCACAGTATAGTCATAAAAATCAGGCGATTGTCCTAATTCAACTTGAACATGTGAATTAGTAAAGAAATTCAAAGGGGTATTTCTTGGAACAACGGGTGCTCCTTGACCTCTTAAAATTATTTTGGCTGTTCCGGCAGCAATTTCTGCATTCGTTAAGGCACGTCTACCTGAGAATCGAATTCCATTGTTGTCCAACGTATTGATTTCAACCGTTCCGCCCATCGTAATATTTGAAATAGTTGCTTCAAGGTTTCCACTTTTCGGATCAGTCATGTTGACACCAGTAAAAAACTTTCCTACTGGATTAATATGGGTAATCTTATATTTTAGTGATTCTTTTTCAACAAAATTGTTGATTACACAGCTCGAAGTCTTTCCGTTTAATACAAATTTAATCTCATCGCCTGAGCTTGTTGGTACTCCATTTCCATCACGTAAATACCCTTTTATGGGAGTACCTGATCCTCTTAAAACGATGTGGTAATTCCCTGCATCAGGAAAGATACCGCTGCCTTGAAAAGCATATCCATTGGGTTCTGTACCGTTATAAGCTGTAGCTTCAACAGTATATCTACCAGGTGTTGACACACTGACTTCAAGGAAAATCATATTCGAACGCTCTTTTAAGAACACCCCTTCAAAATAATTCCCCTCTATTTGGATGGTTGAACATTTGCTATTCTGAATTACAAAAGTAGCAGGCTCAATTTCTCCACATAGATTTAACCATCTGTCTCGAGATTCATTATAGAACTCCATACAGTCGATGGTCGTATTATATATCATTAATCCTTGCTGTAAATCCGCTTTGGGAATATTTCTACGCTCGCTCGTTGTCATTTTAGGCAACAAGAAACCTTTTTCTACCGAACTTAGATCTAAAATACTAAAAGGTAATACATCACTAGCTGGCTCACTAACCGATAGGTCAGATAATTTCATTCCATTTCTATTGTTTGTATTTTGCCCTTGTGCTGTAGTGATACAAAAAAAGACGGCTAAGAATATATAATACAATAATTTATATTGTTTTTTTTCTAAATTCATATGCATTATTTTTTGATTAAAGAAGCTGAAACCTACTAAGACGTTTCAGCTTCTTCTCTATTAATTAGAAGGTCTATTTTCTTTCACATAGTCGATAGCCCACGCCATCACGTTTGCATAAAGCACACTATTGTATACCGTACTACCTTTATAGTAAGGTTTTCCAACTGGTGTACCATCTGCTAAATATTTTGAAGGCCAAATAGAAGTATGCGTACTTGTAGAGGTTCCTACAAACCATCCACCATCTCCGAAGAAAGCAAAACCTAAATCTCTGTGTTTAAGTCCCCAAACCTCAGATGCGTCACCGTCTTTAGAGATCAACGGTACAAGGCTAGTTGGTAGATTGCTGTAATACCATCCATTTGAAGCATCGTTTCCTATGTATTTTCCACTCAAGTTTCCGAAAGGTCCGTTGATAATAGGATCGTTACTTGCGCTGTTTAATACTGGGTTTAGCATGGTATAACGACTAGAGTGGTTAATTCCACTACTAGCTGTTAACTGCTCAATAAAGCTCTTCGTCGTCGAATGTACTCTATTCTCATCTCCAACAATCAACACTCCTTTTTTGTTTTTCACGAAGTGAAGGAGAACTTGATTGGTTTGCTCTGTTGAGTTGTATCCAATAACATTAACAATGATATCTACCTTGTTTGCTTCAATAAAATTACCCAAGTTTTGACCTTGTAGTTTGGTATCTAGGATGCGGATGTTGTTTACTTTTACAGTTCCATTTGGTCCAAAATTAACACGGCTGTTTAAGATTGCTCCACCTGCATAGGCATTAGACGTTGATGGTCCATAATTCTTATGTCCTAAACGCAGGACAACTATCTCTCTATATCGCACAGAAACCATAGCGGAACAGGTTGTTGTTCCCGCTTGACTGTTCGTTGTTAGGGTGTAAGTTATATTTCCTCCTACCGTGTATTTTCCAGTTGGAACTAAGCGAATTGTTTGCTGTCCTTGTCCATTGAATGTACCTGAAGCACTGAAACTAACACCGTTGACTTCGTTCGTACTAATTGTATATGGACCTGGATAATCTACATTTACTTGAACTTCAATATAGTGATTCCCTCCTAAATTTGAATCTACTGTGTAAGTTCCATTTACTTTTACTGTGCTACACAAGATAGAGTAGCGAATCGGTTGTACTTCTACAGTAATTTCTGGGAATGTTGCACAAATTGCAGCTGTTCCAGGTGTAAGGTTGGTAAACTTAATTGCTGTTGTTCCCTTTGGAATCATTGTTTCTTCCGGATAAAGGGTTACAAACTGAATATTGTTTCGATTTGCATTGAAGGCTAAGTTTACATTATTTGCTTTAAAACTAACTGGTGTTGTTGTCGTTCCAGTAACAAAATGACCTTTTAATTCAATAGAGGTTGTTCCTGGTGCTAAAACTTCTACTGGAATCAAAATAGAATTTGCCTGAGATAATCGAGTGTCTTCTTGGTAGGATCCTCTTATTTCAATAGGATTGTTGGCATCATCACAAACTAAATTAAATGCGACAGGTTTTACGTGAACCATCACTTTGGCATTCGTTGGATTGGTATGACTAATCGAATTCGTTGTGAAGGTAAACACATCAGGATTTGCAGCTGAGGTAGAAACAACGGGTGTTCCCTGCCCTACTACTTCAATTGATTGTGATCCTTCACTTGTAAATTCACCTGAACCACTAAAAGACATTCCATTTGTTGTATTGGATTGTACTCTCCAGAAGCCTGTTCTTGTTACATTAACATCTAATACGACTTTATTGTCGTTTGCATTCAAAGGAACTCCGATGTAGGCATCCCAAGCAACTACTTTATTTTGTGGTTCATTAATCGTAAAATTAAGATCCGAAGGTTTTACTTTGATACGCGTATTCGCACAAACTGTACTTACTTTTCCGTTCACCGAAAAGGTTAATAAATCCCCTTGAATTTCATTTCCTGTAAGTGGTGTACCAAGACCATCCAAGGCAATTGTGTAAACCCCGGCTGCATTAAAACTTCCACTTTTGCTAAAAGAATAACCATTTTCAGGGTTTGGTGTAGCCGTAATATGATACGAACCTGCTTCTTGTACATTCAATTGTACATAGAGAATATCAGTTTCTTTTAAGAACTTTCCTTGTTCTAAGTAATCATTGCCTGATGCACTTAGGACAATTCGACTACAATCAGTTAAATCGGCAATAGCTGGAGGTAATGTTCCACATAAGCTCAACCAACGATTCCCTTCTCTACTGTAATAATTGATACAATCGGTATCTGTATTGTAGATAACTAAACCATTTCCACGTTCTACATCTGTAATATTAATAGCATTTCGCTCTGCTGTTGTCATACGTGGAAGTAAAAATCCTTTGGTAGAACTTTCTAATTCCAATAATGTTGCAGGCGCTGCTGTCACAGCACTATTGGCTACCGAACCATCCGTAATCTTCGTTGTGTGAGGATTATTTTGTCCGAAGGTGGTGGCTATTGTACAAAACACAGCCACCATCATCCATACTATATATTGAATAGATTTCAAGTTATTTTTTTTCATCAATATCATTTTTGACTTATACAATTATCTATTTTAAAAGCGCTTCAAGTGCTTCTAATCGCTTAGTTAAATCCTGTACTTCATTCTTCAATACTTGAATTTCATCCGCTTTTTGATCTAACTCTTTTTTCTGTTCAATTAGGTGTAAGAAAAGTTCTTCTGTTTTTTCCAATAATTGAATGGATAACTCTGATACGTTAAATGAATACCCAGTTTCAGTTTTTTCCAATTCGCTAATTGGTGTAATTCCAGGTAAATGTCTATTTGTTTTAATATAGCTATCTACTGTAGTTAAATCATTAAATGTATAGTCATATTTCAACGAAGAGAACCCATCAAAATAGTTTTCAAATACATAATCCGCATAGTAGCTATTTGTAGCAGTAATACTACCATTTACACGCAATCGTTCGTTTGGTGCAGCTGACTTGGTAGTATAACCAATACCTACCCATCCCATGGTATAGATATCTTGATCATTTTTAGTTGCTTGCACCCCATTACCTGTATGCCAAGGCTCTTGAACAAGCTCATTGAACGAAATAATAGTTGCGTTTTTATTCTCGTCTGTATAAATTAATTCGCGCGAATCTAATTTTGCTTCTAACTGAGTTAAGGTTTCAGACTGCTCAAAAATATCCTTGATATAAATTGGGTTCTTCGACTTTTCTTCGTCTTGGAAAACTAAGGCTTTACCAACACCCGCATAATTATCTTCTAAGGTTAATGAGGTAATCGTTTCTAAACTATTACTACCCGTTGATCCAAATAATTCTGTCCCTTTAATTTCCACATCTTCATTCGCCTCATTTTTATATACATACTTGGTAGCCTCATAGGTTCTCAAATACGTTTCTCCTGGGCGTTCAGTTTCTTCGTGTACTTCTAAATATTCGCCATTCACTTCATCCAAATACACATACATATCGTATTTCTCTGGGGTTAATGTCGTTTTCGTTTCCTTACTTCGAATTTCGGTAGTCAGGTTAAATTCATTATTCCCTGCAGTAATGATAATATCATCATTTACGTCACGTACAACCGAAACATCTCCAGTAGATGATGAAATAAAAGTTTTTAATAGCGTTATTACTTTAGGATCTTGGATAATTTTCTCAAAATCAGTGATCACATCTTGGGTAATTTCCAATACTACATCATCTTGCTCTCCTGTTTCATCAACGAAATAGTACTCAATCATTCCTGTCGTTTGATTGCTTCCTTTTTCCATTTTTGTTAGAGTCTCAGCGAATTTTATCTCAATTGCATCTTGCCCATTATTGAATACAAATCCTGCTTTTACTTCTTCTTTATTCAGATTGGCATCCGTCGTCTTTAAACTGGCTAGTGCTGAATTATTCTTAATCACCGTTTTAAATTCATTACTATTTCCAAGTTTTGTAATAAACTCTTGGTTGTCTACAAGTTCTGTTACAAATACGTCGTTGTTCGCGATGATTTTTCCTAAGTCATCCATCTTCACAGCAAACACATTGTTTTCTGTATCGGTAATCGTTAAGAATTCATCTGTCGCTACAAACGATTTGATTTTTGTATTCCCTAATGCATCCCAGCTAATTACTACCGGTTGCTTATTGTCATCGTAGTAGAAGAAAGTGTTGTTTACTGTATCGTAACCTACGTTTCCATAAACGTCTTTTAATTCTTCAATGATGTTGGTAATGAACTCATTGTTGTTGGTGATTTGCTCAATGAACTCTACCTTATTTCCTAACTTGGTAATAAACTCTTGGTTGTCTACAAGTTCTGTTACAAATACGTCGTTGTTCGCGATGATTTTTCCTAAGTCATCCATCTTCACAGCAAACACATTGTTTTCTGTATCGGTAATCGTTAAGAATTCATCTGTCGCTACAAACGATTTGATTTTTGTATTCCCTAATGCATCCCAGCTAATTACTACCGGTTGCTTATTGTCATCGTAGTAGAAGAAAGTGTTGTTTACTGTATCGTAACCTACGTTTCCATAAACGTCTTTTAATTCTTCAATGATGTTGGTAATGAACTCATTGTTGTTGGTGATTTGCTCAATGAACTCTACCTTATTTCCTAACTTGGTAATAAACTCCTGGTTGTCTACAAGTTCTGTTACAAATACGTCGTTGTTCGCGATGATTTTTCCTAAGTCATCCATCTTCACAGCAAACACATTGTTTTCTGTATCGGTGATCGTTAAGAATTCATCTGTTGCTACGAACGATTTGATTTTTGTATTTCCTAATGCATCCCAGCTAATTACTACCGGTTGCTTATTGTCATCGTAGTAGAAGAAAGTGTTGTTTACTGTATCGTAACCTACGTTTCCATAAACGTCTTTTAATTCTTCAATGATGTTGGTAATGAACTCATTGTTGTTGGTGATTTGCTCAATGAACTCTACCTTATTTCCTAACTTGGTAATAAACTCTTGGTTGTCTACGAGTTCTGTTACAAATACGTCGTTGTTCGCGATGATTTTTCCTAAGTCATCCATCTTCACAGCGAACACATTGTTTTCTGTATCAGTGATCGTTAAGAATTCATCTGTCGCTACAAACGATTTGATTTTTGTATTTCCTAATGCATCCCAGCTAATTACTACCGGTTGCTTATTGTCATCGTAGTAGAAGAAAGTGTTGTTTACTGTATCGTAACCTACGTTTCCATAAACGTCTTTTAATTCTTCAATGATGTTGGTAATGAACTCATTGTTGTTGGTGATTTGCTCAATGAACTCTACCTTATTTCCTAACTTGGTAATAAACTCTTGGTTGTCTACAAGTTCTGTTACAAATACGTCGTTGTTCGCGATGATTTTTCCTAAGTCATCCATCTTCACAGCAAACACATTGTTTTCTGTATCGGTAATCGTTAAGAATTCATCTGTCGCTACAAACGATTTGATTTTTGTATTCCCTAATGCATCCCAGCTAATTACTACCGGTTGCTTATTTTCATCGTAGTAGAAGAAAGTGTTGTTTACTGTATCGTAACCTACGTTTCCATAAACGTCTTTTAATTCTTCAATGATGTTGGTAATGAACTCATTGTTGTTGGTGATTTGCTCAATGAACTCATTGTTGTTGGTGATTTGCTCAATGAACTCTACCTTATTTCCTAACTTGGTAATAAACTCCTGGTTGTCTACAAGTTCTGTTACAAATACATCGTTGTTCGCGATGATTTTTCCTAAGTCATCCATACTCACAGCAAACACATTGTTTTCTGTATCGGTAATCGTTAAGAATTCATCTGTCGCTACAAACGATTTGATTTTCGTATTCCCTAATGCATCCCAGCTAATTACTACCGGTTGCTTATTTTCATCGTAGTAGAAGAAAGTGTTGTTTACTGTATCGTAACCTACGTTTCCATAAACGTCTTTTAATTCTTCAATGATGTTGGTAATGAACTCATTGTTGTTGGTGATTTGCTCAATGAACTCATTGTTGTTGGTGATTTGCTCAATGAACTCTACCTTATTTCCTAACTTGGTAATAAACTCTTGGTTGTCTACGAGTTCTGTTACAAATACGTCGTTGTTCGCGATGATTTTTCCTAAGTCATCCATACTCACAGCAAACACATTGTTTTCTGTATCGGTAATCGTTAAGAATTCATCTGTCGCTACAAACGATTTGATTTTCGTATTCCCTAATGCATCCCAGCTAATTACTACCGGTTGCTTATTGTCATCGTAGTAGAAGAAAGTGTTGTTTACTGTATCGTAACCTACGTTTCCATAAACGTCTTTTAATTCTTCAATGATGTTGGTAATGAACTCATTGTTGTTGGTGATTTGCTCAATGAACTCATTGTTGTTGGTGATTTGCTCAATGAACTCTACCTTATTTCCTAACTTGGTAATAAACTCCTGGTTGTCTACAAGTTCTGTTACAAATACGTCGTTGTTCGCGATGATTTTTCCTAAGTCATCCATCTTCACAGCAAACACATTGTTTTCTGTATCGGTGATCGTTAAGAATTCATCTGTCGCTACAAACGATTTGATTTTTGTATTCCCTAATGCATCCCAGCTAATTACTACCGGTTGCTTATTGTCATCGTAGTAGAAGAAAGTGTTGTTTACTGTATCGTAACCTACGTTACCATAAACGTCTTTTAATTCTTCAATGATATTGGTAATGAACTCATTATTATTTGTAATGTACTCAATAAACTCAATATTGTCACCTAACTTGGTAATAAACTCTTGGTTGTCCACCAAATTCGTAACGAACGTACTGT